>JAFSEN010000079.1 GCA_017435745.1 Oscillospiraceae bacterium | reverse complement strand
GGGCGATCCTGTGTGATCGCCCGAAAAAACGGTCGCACACATAGGTGCGACCCTACAAAGAATTTTAAAAATTCACCGTTAAAAACGGAAAAATATTCAGGAGGTAAATTCGTGGAAAATACTCCGTTTGCCGTAGAACCCATGCAGGAAGCCTACGACGAAAATCAGATCCAGGTCCTTGAGGGACTTGAAGCAGTAAGAAAAAGACCCGGTATGTATATCGGTTCCACCGGACCGAAGGGTCTTCATCACCTTGTTTATGAAATTGTCGATAACGCCATCGACGAAGCCCTTGCGGGTTATTGCACAGATATCAACGTGGAACTCCTTCCCGGAAACCTTGTCCGTGTAACGGATAACGGCCGAGGAATCCCCGTCGGTATCCATGCAAAACTCGGAATCCCGGCGGTAACGGTTGTTTTCACCGTTCTCCATGCCGGCGGTAAATTCGGCGGTTCCGGCTATAAAGTTTCCGGCGGTCTTCATGGCGTCGGCGCTTCGGTAGTAAACGCCCTTTCCGAATGGCTTGAAGTCGAAGTCCGTGACGGCGAACATATCTATCGCCAGAGATTCCAGCGGGGTGTTGCTGACGGCGACCTTGAAATCGTCGGCGATACCGCCGAAAAAGGAACCTCGGTCCTTTTCAAGGCAGATGATCAGATTTTTGAAACCCTTGAATATGAATACGATATCCTTTCCATCCGTCTTCGGGAACAGGCTTTCCTCAATGCCGGCGTAAAAATCATCTTCACCGATAAGCGCGACCCGGAAAACGAAAGAAAGGAAATCCTCCATTACGAAGGCGGAATCAAATCTTTCGTCGAATATATCCATAAGAAAAAAGGTCTTGAAACGGTCCATCCGGAGGTTCTCTATTTTTCCGCCAAAAACGGAGATTCCACCGCCGAAGTTGCAATGCAGTATAACGACAGCTATAACGAGGTTATCCTCAGCTTTGCGAACAACATCCATACCATCGACGGCGGTATGCACGAAACCGGATTCAAAAATGCCCTTACAAAGGCATTCAACGATTACGGCAGGGAGCACAAAATCCTCAAGGATAACGATAAAAACCTTTCCGGCGAGGATGTCCGCGAAGGTCTTACCGCGGTTATCTCCGTAAAACTCACCAACGCGGAATTTGAAGGACAGACAAAAACAAAGCTCGGCAACACCGAAATGAGAACCATGGTCGATAAGATGCTTTATGAAAAGCTCAAGACCTATTTTGAGGAAAACCCCAATGTTGCAAAGGCGATTTTTGAAAAATCCCTCGGCGCCGCAAGAGCAAGAGAAGCCGCAAGAAGAGCGCGCGAAACCGCAAGAAGAAAATCCGCTCTTGAAAGCGCAACCCTTCCGGGAAAACTCGCAGACTGTTCCGACCGCGACAACGTCAACACCGAAATTTATATCGTCGAGGGTGACTCCGCAGGCGGCTCCGCAAAAATGGGACGCGACAGAACCTTCCAGGCGATCCTTCCCCTCTGGGGAAAAATGCTCAACGTCGAAAAAGCAAGAATCGATAAAGTTTATAACAACGATAAGCTCACCCCGGTTGTTCTTGCTCTCGGCTGCGGAATCGGCGATGAACTCGATATATCGAAGCTCCGCTACGGCAAGATAATCATCATGGCCGATGCGGACGTTGACGGTTCTCATATCAGAACCCTCCTTCTCACCTTCTTCTTCCGTTATATGCGTCCTCTTATTGAGGAAGGACATATATATATCGCCCAGCCCCCGCTTTATAAAATCATAATGGGAAAAACCGTGCGTTATGCCTATTCCGATGAGGAAAGGGACAGAATCCTTCTGGAACTCAACCCGGACGGAAGCAAAAAAACCGACGTCCAGCGCTATAAAGGTCTTGGTGAAATGGATCCGGAACAGCTTTGGGAAACAACCATGGACCCTGCACGCAGAATCATGCTCCGTGTGGAGCTTGAGGATGCCGCAGCAGCGGACGAAGTTTTCACAATCCTCATGGGCGATAAAGTTGAACCCAGAAGAGAATTTATCGAAACAAACGCAAAATACGTACAGAACCTTGACGTATAAAAAACAGGAGGAAAATTAAAATGGCATTCAATATCTTCAGAAGAAAACCGAAACCGAAGCCCGAAATCAAGCGCCTTGAAGTTTCCGAATACGGCGAACCGAAATATGAATTCAGGCATGTTCCCACCCTTGAAGTTTACCGCGAATATAACGACACCGTTTCCGCTCCGGCAATTGCAAGGGATAAACAGCTCAAAAGAGCCTTCGGTCTTATCATGGGCGTGATCACCATTATTTTTGCCGTTCTTTCCGTCCTGAATTTCGACTATTTTGATCCGAAATACGCCGGAAGAGGTTTATTTGTTTGGATGAGCTACACCGGATTCATGTTCTATTTCATCGTTTTCCTGATGTCCGCCTTCCTTACCTATCATTTCCTCACCTTCTACCAGAAGTTCCCGAAACGCCTTGAAAAAGCAACCGCGGATTATTATAAATCCAGCAAATACCTCACCAACGAAATCGTCCTTGCCTGCTATGAGGACGGCGTTCTTGAAAAAGCGGAACCCCGCGATGAATTTTTCGAATGGGGAATGTTCAACCGTTGCTGGGAATCCGCAAACGTTGTTTATCTTGAATTTACCCTTGCAAACCAGCTCTTCGTTGCAAAGGAAGTTATGCTCGAAGCCGGAGTAAATATCGAAGAATTTATGGCATGGGCAAACGCAAAAATCGAAGAAGGCAAAGCAATCATGGCGGAACGCGAAGCAGCCGAGGAAGCTGCCGAAGAAGCCGAAGACGAGGAATTTGAAGAAATCGAAAAAGAAATCGAAGCCCTCGAAGCCGAACTCGACGAAGAGGAAGAATAAATAAACAAAAAAGGCCCCCTTGTCAAAGGGGGCTGTCACCGAAGGTGACTGGGGGATTCCTTTTAAAAATCATCGGAAGCCAGATGATGAATCCCTCCACCATTGCTTCGCAATGGTCCCCCTCCCTTTAACAAGGGAGGCATTTAAAAAGAACGGAGGAAACCGTTTTGGAAGAAAACGAAAAGAAATTACCCGAAGAGGCAGTTGAAAAAGAAGATCTGCCCAAGGCAAAACTTATAAGCGTTGATATCGAGCGCGAAATGAAAAAATCCTTCCTGGATTATTCCATGTCCGTAATCGTTTCCCGCGCTCTTCCGGATGTACGCGACGGACTTAAGCCCGTACACAGAAGAATCCTCTATACAATGTATGAAAACGGTCTTGAACCGAACAAGCCCTATCGAAAATGCGCGGATACCGTTGGCAGCGTTCTCGGAAAATACCATCCCCACGGCGACGCTTCCGTTTATGACGCAATGGTCCGCCTTGCCCAGGATTTTTCCATGAGAGCAACCCTTGTTGACGGTCACGGAAACTTCGGTTCCATCGACGGCGACCCGCCTGCTGCATACCGTTATACCGAAAGCCGAATGAGCAGAATGGCGACCAAAATGCTCACCGATATCGATAAGAATACCGTTGATTTTATGGGAAACTATGACGACCGCCTTCAGGAACCGGTGGTCCTTCCTGCAAGATACCCGAACCTTCTCGTAAACGGTTCTGTCGGTATCGCCGTAGGTATGGCAACAAACATTCCGCCCCATAACCTTCGTGAAACTGTCGAAGCAGCCTGCTGCCTTATCGATAACCCGGAAGCAACCCTTGATGACCTTATGGAACATATCAAGGGACCCGATTTCCCCACCGGCGGAATCATTATGGGCAGAGCGGGAATCCGCGCAGCTTATGCAACCGGCCGCGCAAAGCTCATCGTCCGTTCAAGAGCGGAGATTCAGGAATGGAAAAACGACCGTTACCGCATTGTCGTAACCGAAATTCCCTATATGGTAAACAAGGCAAGACTTATCGAAAGCATCGCCGACCTTGTAAAGGAAAAACGAGTTGAAGGAATCTCCGACCTTCGCGATGAATCCGACCGCGAAGGACTTCGCATTGTAATCGAACTCAAACGCGACGCAAATGCCCAGGTTGTTCTCAACCAGCTCTATACCTATACCCAGCTCCAGGATACATGCGGCGTAATTATGCTCGCCCTTGTAAACGGCGTTCCGAAGATTCTTTCCCTTAAAGAAGTTCTTCAGAACTATATCGATTTCCAGCGCGAAGTAATTGTTCGCCGCACCAGATTCGATCTTGGAAAACTCCGCGAACGCGAACATATCCTCGAAGGCCTCAAAATTGCCCAGGATAACATCGACGAAGTAATCCGCATTATAAGAAGCGGTAAAGACGACGCAGAAAACCGTCCAAGACTTATGGAACGCTTCGGACTTTCCGAAATCCAGGCAAACGCAATTCTCCAAATGCGCCTTGGCCGTCTTTCCTCCCTTAACCGCGAAGCAATTGAAAACGAACTTGCCGAAATCCGCGCAAAAATTGCGGAATTGGAAGAAGTTCTCAGCAATATGCACCTTGTTGATGAAATAATCAAAACCGAAATGCGCGAAATTGCCGAAAAATCCGGCGATGACCGCCGCACCGGAATTGAAACCATAAGCGGCGAAATGGATCTCGAAGACCTTATTCCCGTTGAAGACAGAGTTATCACCCTTACCCATTTTGGATATATCAAGAGCCAGCCCGTTGAAGCTTATAAGGCACAGCGCCGCGGAGGCCGCGGAATTTCCGGCATGACCAGAAGGGACGAAGACTATGTCGAAAGCCTCTTCACAGTTTCCACCCATGACTATATCCTCTTCTTCACCGATAAGGGCAAGGTTTTCCGCATTAAAGGCTACGAAATTCCCGAAAGCCAGCGCGCCGCAAGAGGAACCAACATCGTAAACGTTCTTCCTCTTGAACAGGATGAAAAAGTTACCACCCTCATCAAGCTCGGCGGAGTTATTGACGAGGAAGGAACTTACCTTACAATGGTCACCAAAAACGGCGTAATAAAACGTACCCGTCTTTCCCAATACCGCAACGTCCGCAAAAGCGGCCTTAACGCAATCAGCCTTGATGAAGGCGACGAACTTAAATGGGTTCGCCTTACCGGCGGCGAAGATGAACTTATCGTCGCAACCAGAAAAGGATATTCAATCCATTTCAAGGAGACCGACGCCCGCGAACTTGGAAGAACCGCTCGCGGCGTAAGAGCAATCGAACTCCGACCCGGCGACGAAGTTGTTGGTATGGAAATCGTTGAAGAAGGCAAAAAACTTCTTACTATAAGCGAAGGCGGCAAAGGACGCCGCAGCAACTTCAGCGATTACAGCATCCAGGGACGCGGCGGCAAAGGTATTCAGAACTATAAAACCGACAACGTCGCAGGAATCAAAGCCGTTGCAGATGACGACGATATCATCGCAATCAGCTCCGACGGAATTATCATCCGTCTTTCCGTTTCCGAAGTCAACGTCCAGCAGCGCGGAGCTTCCGGCGTAAAAGTAATGCGCCTTGCTTCCGAAGATTCCCGCGTTGTTTCTTTCACCGTTGCTCCCAAAGGAGAAGACGATGATGAAATCGAAGAATCCACCGAGGAAACTTCCGCAGAAGAGAGCGAAACTTCCGAAACCGAATAAGCCTCCCTTGTGTAAAGGGAGGTGGCATTTTGGCTTTGCCAAAATGACGGAGGGATTGGTAATCAAATCAAATTTAAAACAAAAGGCGGAAGTTTTCTTCCGCCTTTAATAAAAAGGGAGGTATTCTCCATGCACAGAAACAGAAGAAGAAACGAACCGGAAACTCCCCTTGCGGCAATGCTCACCGGAATTTTTGTGGTCTGTTTCGGAATTTTCTGGACAATAATGGCCGGTTCAATATTCCCGCCAATGGCAATTTTCGGAATCCTCTTTACCGCAATCGGCGCGGTTAACGCATATAATACATATAAAAAAGTGACAAAAAATGCAGAAAAACCGCATGAGCATCAGGATTTTTATGATGATAATTATTCCAAAGAACCCGGTGCTCAAAAAGAGGAACTCCGCTGTCCCTATTGCGGTGCGCCGATTCACAAAACCGATTCCGAATGTGAATACTGCGGCAGCAGACTTTAAAAATCCTTCCCAGAGGGGAAGGTGGCAAAACCGAAGGTTTTGACGGAAGAGGGATAAACAGGCAACCCGGAGGGTAAGCAACAATTTTTACCATAGGGAACATTCTTGACCCTTCCGACCGGAAGACCGCACGACCACCGTAGGGCGGGAGCTTGCTCCCGCCTTTTTCTTTTGCAAAAATCTCTTTTTTGCTTTAATCCGTGAAATCATTAAACTTTCGCCGCCGTAATTTTGCAAAGTTGCAAAGCTTTCGTAAATAGTTTTATTTTAAGCAAAAATGTATATAATTTTGCAGGATAAACAAAATTTATCTTGCAAAACGTGCGTTTAAAGATTCCAACTGTCCGCAACAGAAAGACAGTTTTCAGTAAAAAAAGAAGCCGGAATCTTCCGGCTTCTTTTTTTGTTACTACATTTATTTAACGATGGAAAGAATAAGAGTTACTAGGGTTTTGGCAAGGTTTACGCTTTTTCTTTCAGCAATAAGAGCGGAATAACCTTCACAATAAGCCATATTTTCGTGTTTTGCCCAGCTGGGAGCAACCTGATGGCGGCTTTCAAGCTGGCAGCGATAATCATTAAAAGAAATGTTAGAGAACATAAAATCAAATCCTTTCGTTGTAGATAAGGCGCAAGGCGTTCCCTTGCTGCCAACTGTTTTATTAATGAACTGTCCGTTCATCGAGTACATTATAACGCAACAATTCCTGCAAAATCAACCCCCGGGGATTTAGAAAACTAACCAATATATTACAAATAATTTGTGCAATATATACAAAAATGAAAATTTTAGCAAAAATAAAAAAGCTTTATGCAAAAATTAAAATCGAAAAACGAATATTATACAAAAAATGAATAAAAAATATTTCGCAAAATAACAAAAAATCTTCCAAAAACCGCATAAAACCGCGCTTTTTCGCTTTATCATAATAAAATATTTCGCTGTATAAAAACACCTGTCCGCCGCAAAAAGTCTTTCCGGATAGCAAGGCTCCCTTGTGTAAAGGGAGCTGTCGCACCGCAGGTGTGACTGAGGGATTGTCAACCCTGTCCAATCAAAAACCGTGCAGATAGTATCCGCCCCTACAAATAGAAAAGCCTTCCCGGATAGCAAGGCTCCCTTGTGTAAAGGGAGCTGTCGCACCGCAGGTGACGAAAGAGGGATAAACCCTGTTCCATGAATAACGGGCGCACACATAGGTGCGCCCCTACAATAAAAAACGGATTCCCGGAGGGCAAGGGGGCATTTTTTATCGTGCGGATAATATCCGTAAAAAAAAGAACCGGGTGTCCACCCGGTTCTTTTTATCTTATTCATTATCGTATCTCATCGCCAGAAGAACTTTTTTCATAAGTTCAATAGGTCTTTCCGCGGTTTTAAGAACAACCGTAAGGTGGGGCTTCTGCCCTTTAAGATCCATCGAAAGCCTTCCCTGCATCTTCTGGGTTGCCATGCTTATGCGCTCAAGGTCAAGTTCCTTCGGATAGAACCGCATTTCCGAATCGAATTGGCGGATATCCGTAATTCCGAGATGGGAAGCCATATTCCGGAGCGTTGCAACTTCGATAAGTCCCATAACGGAAGTTGGCGGGTCGCCAAAACGGTCGATAAGCTCGTCAATAACGTCCGCCGCATCGTCCTGGTTGCGGATTGCAGCAATGCGCTTATACATATCGACCCTCTGGTTAAGGGAACTGATATATTTTTCCGGAATATGGGCATCGAGAGCAATATCGATTGCGCAGTCTTCGGAAGAAGGCGGCGGAGCTTCGCCTTTTTCTTCCGCAATAGCTTCTGAAAGAAGGCGGACATACATTTCGTAACCTACGGATTCCATGTGTCCGTGCTGGTTTGCGCCAAGAATATTGCCCGCTCCGCGGATTTCAAGGTCGCGCATCGCAATTTTAAAACCGCTTCCGAACTGGGTAAAGTCGCGTATTGCCGAAAGGCGCTTTTGTGCAACGTCGCTGATGGATTTTCCTCTTGTAAAAGTAAAATACGCAAAAGCGTGGCGGCTGGAACGTCCAACTCTTCCCCGGAGCTGGTAAAGCTGGGAAAGACCGAGGTGGTCCGCGTTTTCAATAATAAGGGTGTTGCATGAAGGAACATCAACGCCGGTTTCGATAATGGTAGTACAAACAAGAATATCCGTTTCCTGGTCAACAAGGCTCTTCCAAATGTCGGAAAGCTGTTCCTCGCTCATTTTTCCGTGGGCATAAGCAATTCTTGCGTCGGGCAAATCTTCCTGGAGTCTTGCGGCGCAGCCAATTATTGTTTCGGTGTTGTTATGAAGATAAAAAACCTGGCCCCCCCTGCGGAGTTCCTTTTTTATAGCCTCAAGAATAACTCCCCGGTCGTATTCCATAACGTAAGTCTGCACCGGGTGACGGTCTGTGGGAGCTTCCTCAATGGTGGACATATCGCGGATCCCGCTCATAGCCATGTTAAGCGTTCTCGGAATCGGCGTTGCCGAAAGAGTGAGAACGTCAACGGAAGCCTTCATCTCTTTCATTTTTTCCTTATGGGCAACGCCGAAGCGCTGTTCCTCGTCGATTACGCAAAGGCCAAGGTCCTTAAAAATAACGTCCTTCTGCAAAATTCTGTGGGTTCCGATTATAATATCAACTTCGCCGCTGCGAAGCCTTGTAAGGATTTTTTCCTGCTGTTTCGGTGTGCGGAAACGGGAAAGAAGTTCCACAGTAATTGGAAAACCGTCCATCCTTTGGAGGAAGGTTTGGTAATGCTGCCATGCAAGAATAGTTGTCGGAACAAGAACCGCAACCTGCTTTCCGTCCATAACAGCTTTGAATGCCGCCCGGAGAGCAACTTCCGTTTTTCCGAAACCGACGTCGCCGCAAAGAAGGCGGTCCATGGGCCTTGCCATTTCCATATCGTGCTTGATTTCCTCAATGCAGCGGAGCTGGTCGTCCGTTTCCTCGTAAGGAAAACGCTCCTCAAAATCCCTTTGCCAATCGGAATCTTCGGAAAAAGCATAGCCTTCGGTTTTCATTCGCTTGGAATAAAGGGCAATAAGTTCCTTCGCCATATCCTTTACCGCGGCTTTAACTCTGCTTCGGGTCTTCTGCCAATCGGCGGAATTGAGCTTGTTGAGCTTAACGGCCTTGTCGTCCTTAGGACCGACATATTTTGAAACAAGGTCAAGCTGGGTTACCGGAACATAAAGCATATCCGTTCCGTCATAGCGTATGGAAATATAATCCTTAACAACCCCCCGGATATCCTGCTTTACAATTCCCTGGAAAATTCCGATTCCGTTGGTTACGTGAACAACGTAATCTCCGGGGGTGATATCCGAAAGGGATTTAAGCGGGTTTTCCGCCTTTTTAAATTTTTTCCTCTTTCGTTCGGAAACGTTGGAACGCCCCTGGGTTATAACCGCAACTTTTCCAAGTGGGAATTCAAATCCGCCGGAAAGACAGCCTTCCATTACAAAAACCGTTCCGGGGGAAATTCTTGCGTCTTTCGAAAAAGCCGCGTTTATTCCGTTGTTAAGAAGGTCGGTTGTAAGTGCGTGGGCTGCTCTTTCCGTTCCGCAAAGAACCGCAACGGAAAATTTCCGCTCCGCATAATCCCGAAGGTCATCAAGAAGAGTTTCAAGGTCGCCGCCCCAATGCGAAAGGCTCATTGCGCCGAAATCGGCAACGGTGCGGATATGAAGGTCGTTAACGCTGCGGATAAACGAATCCATAAGCACCGTGTTGCCTTCGTCAAGAATTGAGCAATAGGCTGCATAATCAAGGCTGAATTCCTCACAGCCGGAAAAGAGGATTCCTTCCTCAAAAAGCATAGAAAGATCTTCGTTCTGCTGGGTCTGAAGGGTTTTAAGAATTTCCTTCTGCTTGATAAATTCGGAAACGGCAATGATTCCGTCAGGAATATAATCAAAAATCGTCGCCGGGAATTTATAGATGAGCGGGATATATCTGTCCGGCGCAAAAACTCCCAAACCGGAATCAAGCCGTTCAAGATCCTTTTCAATGTTCTGCTTTACAAGCAAGCCGTGTTTTCCCCTTTGCTTCGCGTGAGCATCCTTGAGCAGCTTTATAAGAGCTTCGGTGGAATCGGGCAGAACTTCCCTTGCGGGGGCAATAAAAGCTTCGTCAATTTCCTTCGTTCTTCGCTGGGTTTCAATGTCGAACAAAGCGACGGAATCCGCTTCGTCGCCCCAAAATTCAATTCGGACCGGGCTGCCGGATTGGGGGGAATAAAAATCAAGAATTCCGCCGCGGACGGAAAACTGGCAAGGGCCGTCAACCTGGCTTCTGCGTTCATAACCCGCGCGGGAAAGCCGTTTTGCAAGGTCTTCCATATCATAACTCTGTCCGCGTACAATGGAAAAAGTGTTGTATTTAAAAGTACCCGGCGGAATAGTATATTGAAGCGCCGCTTCGATCGATGTTACAACAATTTTGCAGGAACCGTCGAGAATCCTTCCGAGCACCGAAAGCCTTTTTTGTTCATATTCCGCGGAAGAACTTTCCGCGGAGCGGAACCGAAGATCCCGAATAGGATAAAGCGCAACTGTTTCCGGGTGACAAAGCTGGGCAATATCTTCCGAAAGTTTTGTTGCAAAAGCTTCGTCCGGGGTTATTATGAGCACCGGTTTTCCGCTTTTTTCAAAAAGCCCATAGCTGAGCAAGGCTCTTTCCGCGCCGGAAATTCCGGCGGCAAAAACCGGCATTAAAAAATTTTTCCCAAGCGCCGAAAGAACCTGGCGGAACTGGGGAACGCTTTCCAGAAAGTTCAGTAACATAAAGAACACCTCTGTAATAGGTAATGACCCTCCTTTATAAAAAGGGGGGTGTGTTCAAACATATTAAGCCTTCCCGGAGGGGAAGGCTCCCCTGTGTAAGGGGAGCTGTCAGCGAAGCTGACTGAGGGGTTGTAAATCCTATAAAATTACAATCCCTCCGTCATTTCCTTACGGAAATGCCACCTCCCTTTACACAAGGGAGGCTTTAATTCAGTTGAATTTATTCATCGCTTCGTCAAGTTTTCCCGAAACCATAAGCTTTGCGGCCTCGAAGGAATTTTCATACATTCCCTGAAGGGTTTTAAGGTCCTCTTCGGAATATTTTCCAAGAACCCAATCCGCAAGATCCCAACCTTCCGGCTTTTTGCCGATTCCGATTTTGATTCTCGGAAAATCGTCCCCGCCGCAATTTGCAATAATGCTCTTAAGTCCGTTGTGGCCGCCGGCGCTTCCCTTTTTGCGGATCCGCATTTTGCCGACGTCAAGGGTGGTGTCGTCAAAAACAACGATAACGTGGTCAAGGGGAATTTTATAAAAATCCATCGCGGCAAAAACCGCTTCGCCGGAAAGATTCATAAAAGTCTGGGGTTTCATAAAAAGAACGTTGTGGCCGCAAAGTTCCGCCGTTGTGGTAAGTGCCTTGAATTTAAGCCGGTCAATATGGATCGAAAGTTTATCGGAAATTAAATCCAAAGCCATAAAACCGGTGTTGTGGCGGGTTTTTTCATAATCTTTTCCCGGGTTGCCAAGGCCGACTATAATATATTCCGGCGGGCCGGAAACTTTTTCAGTTTTTTTGATTTTATCGAACAAACTCCAGATGTCGCTCATATTTTCTCCTTAAAACGTGGTAATGTAGGGACCGTCGTCCCCGACGGTCCGTTTTTCGGAACGCTGAGGACAGCGTTCCCTACGGATAATTAGATTAATAAAGCGGAATAAAAAACGTATATGGCGCGGTAAGAACCGCAATTAAAAGCGCAAGTTTTTTCTTTTCGCCGGCTTCCGCTTCAATTTTTTTGAATGCAAATTTATAGTCCGCAAAATAGATGCAGACACCGGAAAGCAAAACCGCAAAAAGAAGAACAAAAAATCCGCCGATGCTTTGGGGTCCGTTGCAGGCTTCCTCAAAAACCGTTCCGAAATCAAGATAGGACGAAGCATAAAGCCCCGCGGTCAAAAATCCGGCGCCGATGAAATCAGAAAGGAAACCGAAGATAAAAATTTTGAGTATGCTCTTTTTCCAGATTTCCTTTGCCCTTCCCCGAAGGAAAAAATGCGCCCCGAGGAGAAGAACCGCGGAATCAATGGCAAAGTTCGCCGGAATAACGATAAGCCACATGGCGGGAAAAAGAATAAGCATCCATATCGGGAACATTACGTTATAAAGTTTATAGTTTTTCATGGGGTCCTCCTTTCAAAAAGGCTTCTTTATATTGTAGGGACCGTCGTCCCCGACGGTCCGTTTTTCGGAACGCTGAGGACAGCGTTCCCTACGGATAAATCAGTATTATATTATCAATGCGCCAAAAGCCATGTTTTTCCGGTTCCAACGGAAACTTCCATCGGAACGGAAAGTTTTGCCGCGTTTTCCATTTCAAATTTAAGAATTTCCGCAGCCCTTTCCGCGCAATTTTCGTTGGCTTCAACAATAAGTTCGTCGTGAACCTGCATAATAAGTTTTGCGTCAAGTTTTTCTGCGGCAAGGCGGTTTTCAACTTTTACCATCGCAAGCTTGATGATATCCGCCGCTGTTCCCTGAATGGGCATGTTTCTTGCAACCCTTTCGCCGAAAGAACGGAGATTGAAATTGCTGGAAGAAAGCTCCGGAAGATATCTTCGCCTTCCGTAGGAAGTTACGGCGTAGCCGCATTTTTTCGCGGTTTCAATGCTTTCCTTCATAAAACGGTCAACGCCGGAATAATGGGAAAGATAGCTGTCGATATATTGCTGGGCTTCTTTTGTGGAAACGCCGATGTTTTCCCCAAGGCTCCAGGCGCCGATTCCGTAAACGATTCCGAAGTTAACAGCCTTCGCGCTGCTTCTCATCTGGGAAGTTACGTAATCTTCCGGAACGCCGAAAACCTGCGAAGCAGTCTGGGTGTGAACGTCGGTTCCGCCGGTGAAAGCGGAAATCATATTTTCGTCCCCGGAAAGATGGGCAAGAACCCTGAGTTCAATCTGCGAATAGTCCGCGTCAACAAGGGTGTAACCTTCCTTTGCGGTGAAAAAACCGCGCATTTTTGCGCCCAGTTCGGTGCGGATCGGAATATTCTGAAGGTTAGGCTCAAGGGAGCTGATTCGCCCGGTGCGGGTTTCCTTCTGGTTAAAGCGGGTGTGAACTCTTCCGTCCGGGGCAAGAGCATTTAAAAGTCCCTCAACGTATGTGGAATTGAGCTTCGTAAGCTTTCTGTATTCAAGAATCTCGTCGATTGCCGGGTGGTAAGTTCTCAAATCCTCGAGAACGTCGGCGTTTGTGGAATAGCCGCTCTTTGTCTTTTTCTTTGCAGGAAGTCCAAGATGCTCAAAAAGCACAACCCCAAGCTGTTTCGGCGAAAGAATGTTGAATTTTTCGCCGCAAAGATCATAGATTCTTTGCTCGGTTTCGGAAATGGTGCTCAAAAGTTCGTCGCCGAAACTGCGGATTCCTTCCGGGTCAATTTTAAAGCCCCGAAGCTCCATCGAAGCGAGGATTTTTGCAAGAGGAAGCTCGATTTCATCGAGGATTTTTTCCTCACCGTGGTTTTTAAGTTCGGCGCGGAGCTTTTCGCAAAGGTTGGAAAATACCGCAGCCTTTTCAAGAATATCTTTATGAGCACCGATATCTTCCGTTTTTCCGGAAAGTTCGCGGCTTTCCGCATGATAAAGCGCCGCAAGCCTTCCGGCGGAATAATCGTCGCCGGAAACGTTAAGGATATATCCCGCAAGAGAGGTATCCATAACGCAGTTTTTCACGGAAGAGCCGTGGTTTTCCGCCCAGCGGGAAAGAAATTTTAAGTCATCGGTGCGCTTTTCTGCCTTTGAGCACAAAAATTCCGCAAGAGCCGCATCAAAAAAGAAGCCTTCGTTTTCAATGAGCACAGCGTCTTCGCCGCTGATAAGGCAGCAGCAGGTGATGTCGTCCCCTTCGTTCTCAAAAAGCACTTCAACGTGCTCACAATCTTCCGGGCCTTTAAAATCGGAAATATCGCCTGCGAAAACTTCAAGCTTTTTCTTCGGAGCGGAAGATTCTTCCGCCTTTTCCGGAATTTTTGCTGCGTCAAGCCCAAGCCTTTCGATCATCTTATACATCTCAAGTTTGCTCAAAAGAGCAACAGCCGCCGCTTCGTTCCTGTTTTTGAGCATGTAATCCTCAAGGTTTTCGGAAATTGGCGCAAAGCGGTTAATTTCGCCGAGCCGGCGGCTAAGATATGCCGAATCCTTACCTTCGGAAAGCTTTCTTCTCTGTGCAGGTTTAAGTTCAAGCTCGTCGAAATGCTCATAAATATAATCTACGCTGTGATATCTTTGAATAAGATCAAGGGCGGTTTTTTCGCCGATTCCCGGAACGCCGGGAATATTGTCGCTTGTGTCGCCCATAAGCGCCTTGACTTCAATAAGTTCAAGGGGTTCAACGCCGTATTTTTCATGCACCGCCGGAATATCCATCATTGTGGAAACAGGCTGCCCCATTTTTGTGGTAGCAAGGCGTACGGAAGTGCGCTCGCCAATAAGCTGAAGGCTGTCCCTGTCCCCGGTGGAAATAACGCATTCCGCGCCCTGCTCCTCGCAAATTCTCGAAACGGTTCCAAGAATATCGTCCGCTTCCCAACCTTCAATGGCAATTACCGGGTAACCGAGATATCCAAGCAGTTCCTTCATAACCGGAAACTGGTCGATAAGTTCCTGGGGTGTGGCGTGGCGGCCGGCTTTATATTCTTTGTAAAATTCATGGCGGAAAGTGGGCGCATGAACGTCAAAAGCAAAAACAATTGCGTCCGGCTTTGTTTCCGAAACCGCGGTCAGCAAAATCGAAAGAAAACCGTATATGGCGTTTGTAAAAAAACCGTCCTTCGTCGTAAGAACCTTGATTCCGTAAAAAGCGCGGTTCATAATGCTGTTCGAATCCACAGCCAATATCTTCATCGGAGCAGCCTCCTAAAAATATAATTTAATGGAATATTTAACAATATTATATTAACTTATTATAGCATATAATTTTTTCCTATGCTATAATATTATAATAAAATTCCCCTATAAGCCTTTTCCATTTATTTTGTAGGGAACGGTCTTGACCGTTCCGCAAAACAAGCCTTCCCAGAGGGGAAGGTGGCTTTTTCGGCTTTGACGAAAAAGACGAAAGAGGGATAACAAAGAACCCGGAGGGCAAGCCCCCTCTGATGAGGGAGCTGTCACAGACGCAGTCTGTGACAGAGGGAGAGAACCCCCGCTATCGATACAGTTAAAAATTTTTTTCTATATATTTCCCGGAGGCAACAGTGACAAAACACAAAAAACTTCTTACAGCGCTTCTTATATCCGCAATTATAATATCCTCTTCCGGCTGCGAAAATTCGCCGGAAATCCCGGTGATTAATTCCGAAGCGGAATTTTCCTCTTCCGAAAGTTCCTCCTCGGTTTCCGAAAGCCTGCCGGAAATAACCGTCGTTCCGGAAGTTTCTTCCGAACCGGAAGAAGAACCGGAACCGGTTTTGGAACCCGTTGTCACCCTTTCTTCCCCGGAAGTTGAACGGGGAAGCTATTTTATAATAAAAGCCGAAAATATAGATCTTTCCGAAACCGTTTTCAAAGATTTCCTCGGCTATGACCGCCGTTTTTTTGAAAACGAAGGCGCTTGGTATTGTTTTGTTCCGGTAAAAACCGCCGCAGAAGCGGGAACTTATAACCTTGAATTTTCCGAAGGGGATTTTTCCTATTCCGCGGAAATAACCGTTCTTGATAAGGTTTTCAACACCCAGTATCTTGTGGTGGAACAGGCAACCCTTGATGCAACCCTTGAGGACCAGGCGGTAAGAGAAGCTTTTGATGTTTTCTATCAAAAATACCGCTGGTATTTTTCCGATATTCCCCTTTGGAACGGCGGATTTGTAAAACCCCTCGGTAACTATCCTTATAAAGAAACAACAAAATTCGGAACTTTCCGAACTTTTTCAAACGGAAAGACCGAATGGCATAACGCAACGGATATGGCCGCCCCCGGCGGAACCCCGGTTTATGCTGCCAACAGCGGAAACATAATTTTTGCGGATTGGCTCGGCCTTACCGGAAACACGATTTTAATCGACCATGGCTGCGGAGTTTTAAGCTGGCATTACCACCTAAACTCCATGAACGTTTCCGAAGGCGATTTTGTTGAAAAAAACAGCCTTATCGGAAAAGTCGGCACAACCGGCCTTTCCACCGGAAACCACCTCCATTTCGGAATATCCGTCGGCGGAATTTTTGTTGACCCAATCGCAATGATGGGTTCGGAACCGAATTTTGATTTCGGAAAGGTAATCGAAGAATGAAAATAGGCAATATTGAACTTGAAAAACATGCGGCCCTTGCTCCAATGGCCGGGGTCGGCGACAGAGCAATGCGCGAAATATGCCGGGAATATGGCGCGGTTTGGACCGTTGGAGAAATGACCAGCTCAAAAGGCCTTTCCTACGGAAGCAAAAAATCCGCCGAGCTTCTGGAGATAAACGAAGCGGAACGCCCCTGCGCTGTCCAGCTTTTTGGAAGCGAACCGGAAGTTATGGCAGAAGCCGCAAAAATGTCACTTGAATACAAACCGGACGCAATCGATATAAATTTCGGCTGCCCCGTACCAAAAATCGCCGGAAACGGCGGCGGCAGCGCCCTTATGAAAGATCCGGAACTTGCCGGAAGAATAGTCCGGGCGGTTGTGGATGCGGTCGATATCCCGGTAACGGTAAAATTCCGCGCCGGTTGGGATAACGAACACCTTAACGCTGTGGAATTTGCCTGTATCTGCGAAGCAAACGGAGCTTTTGCTCTTACAGTCCACGGAAGAACAAGAACACAAATGTATGCCCCGCCGGTAAACTGGGACATTATCAGACAGGTTAAAGAAGCGGTTTCCGTTCCGGTTATCGGAAACGGCGACGTAACTTCACCGGAAAGTGCAAAGGCGCTTTATGACCAAACCGGCTGCGATTTGGTAATGGTCGGCCGGGGAGCCATGGGAAATCCCTGGCTTTTCAAACGCATTGCACATTATATGGAAACCGGCGAGCTTCTTCCGGAACCCACCCCGGAAGAAAGAATGGCAGTTCTTAAAAAGCATATCGAACTTCTTTGCAAATACAAAGGCGAATATACCGGAATGCGCGAAGCGCGCAAACATTCCTCCTGGTATATCAAAGGAATGCGCGGAGCCGCCGAATTTCGAAGAGAATGCGGCGAGCTTAAAACCCCGGAAGACCTTGAAAATCTTATCGACCGGGTGCTTCTTGCTTCGGAAAATGAAGGCGGTTTTTGAGCATCTTTCAGCTTTCTATGAATAGAAAAAACACCCTATACAGGTTATCCAAAAATTTCCAATTCAAGGAAAAAATATACCCAAAAGTATGAAAAAACATTTTTCAACAAAAAATTTATGAACAAATCGCGTATTTAAGCGGTTTGGTGGAACATTCGGTGGAAAATGTTGAAAACCAATGGGTTTTCGGCCTTTCAAGGCCTTGATTTCAACATTTTCAACATTGCGGTTGTGGAAAATGTTGAAAAGTGCTCAAAAAAACGGCATTTTAAAGCCGTTTAACCGAAAAAGTTTTCCATGTTGATAAAAATTTTCCGGTTAAAAACAAAAAATGAGCACCGTTTTTAACCAAAAAATAAGAAAAAAACGGAGGGGAGCACGATGAATAAAAAAACTCCTGCAGGGCTGTATATTCATGTTCCCTTCTGCATGCAAAAATGCAGATACTGCGATTTTTATTCTTTTCCGAAAGGCGAAGAATATTTTGAAATCTATAAAAACCGGGTAATCGAAGCCATCGGTTTTTACGGAAAAAAGTATGCAAGGCCCTATAACTCTTTGTATTTTGGCGGCGGAACGCCCTTGCTTCTCGGTGAAAAACGCCTTTGCGATATTATGGAAGCGGCAAAACCATATCTTACCGAAAATGCGGAAGTTACCGCGGAAGGAAATCCCGGCGTTTCCGAAAGGCTGGATTTTTCCGTTTTGAAAAATGCCGGAATAAACCGCCTTTCCTTCGGTCTTCAAAGTTCAAACGAAAAAGAACTTTCCGCCCTCGGAAGAATCCATAGTGCAAACGAAGCCGCCGAAACGGTAAAAGCCGCCCAAAAAGCCGGTTTCGATAACATTTCCCTCGATCTTATGCTCGGAATCCCCTACCAGACGGAAAAATCCCTTCTGGAAAGCATAGAATTCTGCAATTCTCTCGGGGTACAGCATATTTCTTCCTATATGCTCAAAATCGAAGAAGGCACCCCGCTTTCAAAAAGCAAACTTCGCTTTCTTTGCGCGGATGAAGAAAAATCTGCGGATCTCTATCTTTTTGCCTGCGAAGAACTTGAAAAACGCGGTTTTGAACAATACGAAATTTCAAATTTTGCAAAAGACAAAAAACGTTCCTTCCATAACACCCGTTACTGGCTGGACGATGAATATATCGGAATCGGACCTTCCGCCCATTCGTTTATGGAAGGCCGCCGGTTCTTTTTTGACCGAAGCATAAAAAACTTCCTCGAAATTCCTTTTGAAGAAAACGAGCGGGAAGAATCTTCCGGCGGCGGTTGGGAAGAATTTGCAATGCTCCGGCTCCGCCTTTCGGAAGGTCTTGACGTTTTTGAACTTGAAAAACTCTATCCGGAAGTTTCCGGCGCTGAAATACTCGAAAACGCAAAACCTTTCGCATCCCCCGGCCTTTTAAAAATTTCCGGAAGCCGAATTTCCTTTACCCCAAAAGGTTTTCTTCTTTCCAACGCCCTGACCGCGGAAATTCTGTATTAAATAATCCCTTTACACCGTAAGGAACGTTTCCGACCGTTCCGCAAAAATCCCTCCTCCAACCGTCTTCGACGGTCCCCCTCCTCCTTTGAGGAGGTTAAAACAAACCCGGAGGGCAAGCCTCCCTTGCCTAAAGGGAGGGGGACCATTGCGTAAGCAATGGTGGAGAGATTCCCAAAACCCCGTCCGATCAAAAAACCTCAAAAAAGGGAGGTATTCCATGAAAAAAATAAAAACGCTTGGAATAATAACAATGGCGGTTCTTTTTCTGGTAATTGCCGCTCTGGCAATTTTCGGTTTTATCAATCTCAGAAATGCCCCGGAAAACGAAAACGAAATTACCTTCGAACCTTTGGAAAACAAAAACCCGGATTATGAATGGCAGATTTCCAAAACCGAAGGCGACGCCGCTGCCCTTATAAAAACCGATTTAGGCGATATCCTTATAAAACTTGGGGATTGCGCCGCCGCAGAAAAATTTCTCGAACTTTGCAATGAAGGAACTTTTGCAAATGCGGAATTTGTTACCCTTGCGGAAAATATGTTTATCCAAACCGGCGTTTGCGGCGAAAGTTTTTACCTTGAACAAAGCGGATATCTTCCCATAAACGGCGCAGCGGCTTTTGTAATGGATGGCGAAAAAGCCGCCCCTTCAATAGTAATAATAAACGCAAAAGAACTTTCCGGAACTTCAAAAGCCTTTGTTTCCGAAAGCGGCTTTGAAAAAGAAAAAGCTTCACTCTATGAAAAATTCGGCGGAATGCCGGAATATGAAGGAAAAATAATCGTTTTTGGAATGGTCGTTTCCGGAACGGAAACAGTTGAAACCATCGGAAAAAAGGAAAATTCCGGCTATACCGGCGGATATTCCGCCGCCGAACCAATAAAGATAAATTCCGTCGAAATTTCTTTACCGAATGAACCCCTTGAATAATCTTTTTTTTGATTGACTTTGTCTTCCGATTATTATAATATATTAATGTAAAAAATAACCCTTTGAAAAGGAGAAATTGAAAATGAGCAAACAGAACAACAATCTTCCCGAAAACGAAGATTACGGCAACGATATTGTAACCCTTGTTGACGAAAACGGCAAAGAAACCGAATTCGAAATTGTTGATTCCCTTGTAACCGAAAACAACGAATATTTTGCGCTTATCCCCACCGAAACCGCAGACAATCTCGATTCCGACGACGGCGAGCTTGTAATCCTCAAAGTTGTTGAAGAAAACGGCGAAGAATTCCTTGAACCCATCGAAGACGACGATGAATACAACGAAATTTCCGAAATTTTCATCGACCGCCTCGAAGAACTCTATGAATTTGAAAACGAACAGGAAAGCTGATAATCATGCCGCAGGAATTTGAAGAATATAATACCGTAACTCTTACCGACGAAAACGGAAACGACCTTGAATTCGAACTTGTGGATGCAATCGAACACAACGGAAAAAAATATTGCGTCCTTTATCCCGAAGGCCTTTCCGAAGAAGAACGGGAACTTGAAGAACCCGTTATCCTCGAATATGTAATCGACGGCGACTGCGATTATCTCGAAGAAATCGTTGACGAAGACGAATACGACGAAATTTACGGAATTTATTTCGGCGAAGGTTACGAAGCATAATTTTCGCCGAAAAATATAATAATAGTAAAACACCCTGCTTTGTGCGAGAATCGTCCGTTTTTTTAATCCAACAAATCGTTAAACGGGAGTCCTGCTCCGGCTTTGTAATGTAGGCCCTGCCTTTATGGATCAGGGGAACGTGAAAATTCCGGGAGAACTTACCCACCCTTGTCATCAGACCCGGGTTTCAACGATGGACTGTTCGGCAAAGCGGGGTATTATTTTAATTAATAATGCAAAGCGCATAATGCAAAATTATAAAGGACGGATAAAATCCGAAAGTATTCCCGGAGGGCAGGCTCCCTTGTGCAAAGGGAGCTGGCAGCGAAGCTGACTGAGGGATTGTCAACCCTGTCCACAAATAACGGGCGGATAATATCCGCAACCACCGTAATTTAATGTAGGGCGGGAGCTTGCTCCCGCCGTAAGGGTAAGCCTCCCTTGCCTAAAGGGAGGGGGACAGCCTTTGGCGGTGGAGGGATTCCTTAAAGCCTAAACTTTCAGCCGTAGGGAACGATCCTGACCGTTCTGCAAAACAAGCCTTCCCAATAAAAGACGAAAGGAGCCTTTGCCATGTCCCGTTTCGAGCGGACCGAACTTTTCCTCGGAAAAGAAAAAATCGAAAAAATCAAAAATTCAAGGGTCGCGGTAATCGGGCTCGGCGGAGTTGGCGGCGCTGCGGCAGAAGCTGTTTTAAGAGCGGGCGTCGGCCATCTTCTTTTAATCGACGGCGACACAGTTGACGAAAGCAATATAAACCGCCAGCTTCTTGCAACTTATGAAACCGTCGGAATGGATAAAATCGAAGCCGCAAAGCTCCGTTTTGAAAAAATCGCTCCGGAATCTGATATAACCTATAAAAAAGAATTTTATCTTCCGGAAAATTCCGAATTTCTCTATGAATGGAACCCGGATTATATAATCGACGCAATCGATACCGTAACCGCAAAACTCCATATTGCCGAAGAATGTAAAAACCGCGGAATAAAACTTCTTATGTGCCTTGGAACAGGAAACCGCCTTAATCCGGAAAAGCTAAAAATCGGTAATATTTCCGAAACAGCGGGCTGCGGCTGCCCTTTGGCAAAAGTTATCCGCAAGGAACTTAAAAAGCGCGGAATTGAAAAACAAACCGTCCTTTTCAGTACCGAGGAAGCGAAAAAAGCCGCCCTCGATTCCGAAAACGGCCGCCATGCCCCGGGAAGCATCTCCTTTGTTCCCCCGGCGGCAGGCTATCTCCTTGCAGGAAAATGCATCCGCGACATAATCGGCGAATAACATTAGTTCACTGTAGGGCGGGGGCTTGCTCCCGCCGTAACAAAACAAGCAGCAATACATAAAAAGGAGGCCCGAAGCCAATGATAAAACCCGGACGTTACCGCCATTTTAAAGGCAACGAATACGAAGTTATCGGCACAGCAAAACACAGCGAAACTCTTGAGGAAATGGTAGTTTACCGCGCCCTTTATGGCGAATTCGGACTTTGGGTCCGACCCGCATCAATGTGGGAAGAAACCGTCGAGCGCGACGGAAAAACATATCAGCGTTTCACCTATATCGGCGATTTTGAAGAATAACGCCGACCGACATTTTTTTGAGGAAGACCCAATGAATAAAAAACTTACAGCAATAGTCCTTGTAATAATCCTTGCCCTCGGCCTTTCTGTTTTCGCAATAGATTCAAGGCTTAAAACAGTCTATTATGAAATTGAAAACCAGAAAAGCGACGAACATCTGCGAATCGCCCTTATAACCGACCTTCATTCCTGCACTTACGGCGGAACCGACCAAAGCGACCTTTTGGAAGATGTCCGTGCGCAGAATCCGGATATGGTCCTTTTCGGCGGAGATATTTTCGACAGCAGAAGAATGCCGCCGGAAAATGCCGTTTCCGCAATGAAGGCCCTTGCAAAGGAATATAAATGCTATTACGTCACCGGAAATCACGAGGTGCGGCTCGGGAACCTTGACGAAATAAAAAACACCGTCCGGGAATGCGGAGTTACCGTTCTTGACGGCCAAAGCACAAAAATGGCAATTTCCATGGTGAGCGGAACACCGGATATCTATGGTTTTGACGATAAAAACGCCTATGAAAGCCTTGATGAACAGCTTTCCCATATAAAACAAACAACGGAAAACTATCATTTTGAAGAATCTTTCAACGTCCTTCTGATCCACCGCCCGGAACATATTGAGCACTATGCGGAGCTTGGGTTCGATCTTGTTCTCTGCGGACATGCTCACGGCGGCCAATGGAGAATTCCGGGCGTGCTCAACGGAGTTTATGCCCCGGGCCAGGGCCTTTTTCCCAAATATGCCGGCGGCCTTTATGAAATCGGCGAAACAACAATGATCGTAAGCCGCGGCCTTGCAAAAGAATCCAATATAATTCCAAGAATCTTCAACCGCCCGGAACTTGTTATAGTTGATATCGTTTAAAAAGGAGGAATCCCAATGGCAAAATACGAGCGCAGATTGAGTGGGAATTTTGATGAAATTTCATCGAAAATCGAAAACGAAATTCTCTCCGCAAGTTCTACCGCAACCCTTGAGGACGAAACCTGGTTCCGCAGTGCGGATTCCCGCTGCGCCGTAAAGGTTTTTGAAAGATACAGCGCCTTCGGCGGAAACCGGGTGAGCCTTACGGTAACAATTTTTGAAGACAGAGAAGCAATAACCGTTTCCGGAATAACTTCCGGCGGAAGTCAGGCCCTTTTCTGGAAAGTGAACACCCTCGGTGAAGAAACCTTCCTTGGTCTTTTCCAAAAAATCGTAGATTCGCTCTGATAAAAAAAGCACCCGCGAGGGTGCTTTTTTAATGCAAAATTCAAAGTGCACAATGCAAAATTAAACGGGCAGAAAAAAGCCTCCCTTGCCTAAAGGGAGGGGGACCGCCTTTGACGGTGGAGGGATTCTTTTAATTTATAATTCAAAATACATAATGCAAAATCGGCGGGCGGATATTATCCACCCCTACAGTAACGCACCGATATTAGTTTCGGCTCCGTAGGGGCGAACCTATGTGTTCGCCCGAAAAAAGGATTCCCGGAGGGTAAGCCTTCCCAGAGGGGAAGGTGGCAAAACCGAAGGTTTTGACGAAAGAGGGATAACAGGTAACCCGGCGGGTAGCCCTTCCATTTTTTACCTAAAAATTCACAAACCGTCTTTATTTTCGCCTTTGTTTTATTATATAATACATTTATAAAAGGGGGCGTTCTTTTTGAAAAACGTAAAGCGTGATAACGCAATAGCGCGTATTTTATATCTTGTTGTAGGCGCAGTCTGCGGAGTTTTTATAATCCTTTCTTCCGATCCGGAAAAACTTTTCGGAACTCCGCGGGATTTTGCAATACAGATGATTTTTTGCATGGCGCTTGTTTTTGCCGCATACTTTATCCAGGCGGTGATACATGAACTTGGCCATCTTGTTTTCGGCCTTCTCACCGGATATAAATTCATCTCGTTCCGCATCGGAAATATAATGTTCATCAAAGAAAGCGGAAAGCTCCGGATAAAACTCTATAATATCGTCGGAACCGGCGGCCAATGCCTTATGATGCCTCCGCCCTGGAGCGAAAATTTAAAAACTTCTCTATATAATTTCGGCGGATGTATCTTCAACTTTGTTTTTGCCTTCCTTTTTCTTGCCGCATTTGTCTTTGCGGAAAAAGGAACTTTTTGGGCGGTGTTTTCCGGAATGCTCTGCGCCGTGGGGTTCGGCAACGTTCTTCTTAACGGAATCCCGCTCCAGGTCGGCGGAATTTCCAACGACGGAAGAAACGCTTTTCTCCTTGGAAAAAACAAAAAAGCTCTCCGGGCTTTTTGGCTCCAGCTTTATGTAAACGGACTTATGTCCGAAGGGGAAAGAATGCGCAATATGCCGGAAGATTGGTTCTTTGTCCCAAGCGGCGAAGATCTTTTCGACCCGATGATCTGCACCATCGGCGTTATGAAATATAACTATTATTACGATACCCATGATTTTGAAAAAGCGGAAACAATCGCAAAATATATGCTCCATGCCCCGGGTCTTCTTGACCTTCATCGGAACGAACTTTCCTGCGAACTTCTGTTCCTGAAAATTTTCCGCGGGGCGGAACCTTCGGAAATAAACGCCCTTTATACAAAGGAACTGGATAAATATATAAAAGCTACCGCAAACTATGTTTCAAGAAGACGCCTTGCCTATGCTTACCAGCTTCTTTATTTAAAAAATCTTACAATGGCGCAAAAATGCCTCGAAGTTTTTGAAAAAACCGTAAAAACCTATCCCTATTCCGCAGAAATTGAAAACGAAAAAGAAGTGATCGAGCTTATCAAACAGCGCGCGGAAATTTTTTAATTCATAATTCAAAGTGCATAATGCAAAATTATAAGGTCGGATAATATCCGTAACCACCATATTTTAATGTAGGGCGGGGGCTTGCTCCCGCCATAATAAAAAATCCCTCCTCCACCGTCTTCGACGGTCCCCCTCCTCCTCCGAGGAGGTGTAAACCAAAAAGCCTTCCCAGAGGGGAAGGTGGCAAAACCGAAGGTTTTGACGAAAGAGGGATAACAATGACCCGGAGGGCAAGCTTCCTCTGATGAGGGAGCTGTCACACCACAAGTGTGACTGAGGGAGAGAAACCCCACCCTTTTCTTTTTATAACAAAAATCTTGACCTTGGGCAAAAAACGGCTATACTTTAACTATGGACAAAACCGAAAGGAGATTTTTTTAAAAATGGAAATCAATCTTAAAGACATAGATCTTTTCATCGAAGAAAACAAAGAAAATATCCTTCGCGATATTGCAAGGCTCGTTGCCGTTCCCAGCATTGAAGGCGAACCGGAAGATGGCGCCCCATTTGGCAAAGAACCGAAAAAAGCCCTCGAACTTGGCCTTGAAATTGCAAAAGAACTGGGTCTTGAAACCCGCAACTGCGAAAACTATATCGGCTATGCGGAACTTCCGGTTGAAAACGAGGAAAAATATATCGCAACCGTAACCCATCTGGATGTTGTTCCCGTGGGTGAAGGCTGGACAAAATCTCCCTTCGAAATGTGGGAAAAAGACGGTTATATAATCGGCCGCGGAGTTATGGACGACAAAGGCCCAAGCGTAGTTTGCCTCTATGCCCTTAAATATCTTAAAGATAAAAACGTTCCCCTCCGCTATCCTGTACGCGCTCTTCTCGGCGCAAACGAAGAAACCGGAATGGGCGACGTTCAGTATTACCTCAAAAACTATCCCGCGCCTGCTTTTGCGTTCAGCCCGGATTCCGATTTCCCGGTCTGCAACGGCGAAAAAGGAATTTATCAGGGTATGATCTATTCAAAATGCGCCCCGGAAAAAATTGTTAAAATCGAAGGCGGAATGGCCTTCAACGTAATTCCGGATAAAGCAAGCGCTGTGCTCAAATGCGAAGGAAAACTTCCCGCAGAAACCGAAAGCGTAAAAGTTTCCGCAAAAGACGGCCTTATCACCCTAAATGCAATGGGAAAAGCCGGCCATGCTTCAATGCCGGAAGGCAAGATCAACGCCATCGGCGTGCTCGTAAACTATATTCTTGAAAACAACCTTTGCTCCGAAGCCGAAGCGGAATATCTCTCTGTGCTCAAAGCTCTTCATTCCTGCCCCTACGGAACCGGAATCGGCGTTGATGCAGACGACAAAAAGTTCTCTCCCCTTACAATAATCGGCGGAATTATCGGAATTAAGGACGGAAAATTCTTCCAAAGCCTCGACAGCCGCTATCCCACAAACACTTCCGGTGCTCAGATCACCGCAACCATCAACGAAAAATTCGGCGAGCACTGCGTTTGCGAAACCGTTGCAGAAATGGAACCTTTCTATATCGAACCGGATTCCCCGGAAATCCAGACCTGCATCAATACCTATAACGAAATCACCGGCGAAAAGGCCGAACTTTACACAATGGGCGGCGGAACTTACGCAAGAGATTTCCCCAACGCGGTTTCCTTCGGACCCGAGCACCCGGAAAGACCAATGCCCGAATGGGTCGGCGCAGTTCATTGTGTTGATGAAGGCGCTTCCGTCGAATTCCTGCTCGAAGCCCTTAAAATTTATATCGCAACTCTGATCCGCCTTCAGGAAGTAGATTTCTGATCAACAAAATAAAGTAGGGCGGGGGCTTGCTCCCGCCGTATTTTTTAACAGGAAGTGATAAAATGACCCCTCTTTCCGAAGAGATACTCGAAAAATACCAGATCCGCAAAACAAGAAAACAAAAAACCGCTTTTATCGAACTTATGCGTGCTCATTTTCCGAATCTTAAAGTGGAAGACGATGCTCTCGGTTACAGCCGCAATATAGTTATAGGCAACCCGGATACCGCAAAGGCGGTTCTTGGCGCACATTATGACACCTGCGCCGTGATGCCTATCCCCAATTTCATAATGCCGAAGAGTGTTTTGATATCGGTTCTCTATGCGTTCGTGCTCGTAATTCCAATGCTGCTCATCGGAAGCGCTGTGGGAAATTTTGCGGAGTTTGTTTTTAAAGATTCCGGCACCGGCGCGCTTTTCAACCTGCTCACCTATTGGGGAATTTTGTTCCTTATGATGTTCGGCCCGGCCAACAAACACACCGTAAACGACAACACTTCCGGCGTAATAACCCTTATCGAACTTATGAACGCAATGACCGACGAGGAGCGTGCTCAATATTGCTTCGTCTTCTTTGATAACGAGGAAAAGGGACTTTTCGGCTCTTCAACCTTTGCAAAGGAACACAAAAAGGTGATGAAAGACAAGCTCCTTATAAATTTCGATTGCGTTTCCGACGGCGATTATTTAATGCTTATCCCAAACAAACGCTCCTTCCCGGAACATGCGGAAAATCTTGAAGAAGCCTTCGCCGGCGTCTATGACAAAACCGTGCTCATCGAGAGTGAAAAAGGCGTCTATTACCCTTCCGACCAAAAAAGCTTTAAGAAAAACATCGGTGTCGCTTCCTTCAAAAAATCGAAACTCGGCCTTTATATGGACAGAATACATACACCCCGTGACACCGTTATGGACGAACGCAACATCGCGGTGCTCACCGAAGGAATAATAAAATTTTTAAAAACAATTTAAAATAAAAAAAGAACCGCCCGTCGGGCGGTTCTTTTTTTATTACATATATTTTATTTTGCTTCAAGATTAATTCCGGTTTCTTTGCTGAAAACGTGGCAGTTGTTGCCGCCGAAATCAAATTTGATGCCTTTTCCGCTGCAAAGTTCGGAAACTTCGGAAGCGTTCATATCCATGGTGTTGACAATAATGATAACGTCCTGGCCGACAGCGGTTACATGAAGATGTACGGAAGAACCCATCATTTCGGAAACGTCGATGTTTGCTGCAACGCCGTCTTCGGAAAGGACAATATGTTCGGGGCGAACTCCAAGGGTGATTTCCTGTTCCTCAACACCGTTTTCGGTAAGAGCTTTCTGTTTTTCGTCGGAAAGAACAACTTCGTGGCCTTCGAGAACAACGGAATAAACGCCGTCTTTCTTAAGAAGTTTTGCGTCGAAGAAGTTCATTTGGGGAGAACCGATAAATCCTGCAACGAAAAGGTTGTAAGGATGGTTGAAAACTTCCTGGGGGGTGCCGACCTGCTGGATGAAACCGTCGCTCATGATAACGATTCTGTCGCCGAGAGTCATTGCTTCGGTCTGGTCGTGGGTTACGTAAATAAAGGTGGTGTTGATTTTCTGGCGGAGCTTGATGATCTCTGCGCGCATTTGGTTACGGAGCTTTGCGTCAAGGTTGGAAAGCGGTTCGTCCATAAGCATAACCTGGGGGTCACGAACAATGGCGCGGCCGATTGCAACACGCTGACGCTGACCGCCGGAAAGAGCCTTCGGTTTTCTTCCGAGATACTGGGTGATATCAAGAATCTCTGCTGCTTCCTGAACTTTTTTGTCAATTTCTTCCTTGGGGGTTTTGCGGAGTTTAAGCGCAAAAGCAAGGTTTTCATAAACGGTCATGTGGGGATAAAGAGCATAGTTCTGGAAAACCATTGCAATATCGCGGTCTTTCGGTGCAACGTCGTTCATGCGTTTGTCGCCGATAAGAAGATCGCCGCCGGAAATTTCTTCAAGACCTGCGATCATGCGAAGGGTGGTGGATTTTCCGCAACCGGAAGGACCGACAAGAACAATGAATTCCTTGTCTTTGATTTCAAGGTTGAAATCGTGAACCGCAAGAAGTCCGTCGGCAAGAACGGTAAGGTTGGTTTTAAGTTCCTCGCCTTTTTTAATCTTCTTTGCGTCGTCGCCGTTGAAAGGATAAACCTTTCTGACGTCTTTAAGTGTTACAGTTGCCATAAGCAAACGACTCCGGACAAACCCCCTCCGGGCGAATGTCCTCGTTTTTGCCGGCAAAGCGGCAAAAACATTACGACAGGTCTCCACACTGCCGCACCGCGAGTCATGCGGAATCAACATATCCTCCTTTTTTTATATGCGCAGTCTATTTGGTGGAGTAGAACTGCACATAATGAGTTATTATAATGATATCATCTGCCAAACGAAAATTCAATCGGCTTTCTTCAATAGACTTTTCTTCCCTTTTTTGTGGAAATTCACCTAAAAAAACGGGGCTTTGCAAAGAAGAGAAAAGCGGATGTTTTTGCCCGAAAAACATCTGTCCTCTCGCCAAAAATGAAAGGAAAATTGCATAAAAACCGCAAAAATCCACGAAACAAGGCCTTTTAAGTCCTAAAATTCCCAAAAATGCAATAAATCCTTATTTTTTTGTAGGCAAAATCAACAAATAAAAAGTTGTTCCATTAGGGAAAACGCAGAAGTTTTGAAAAGCGGTTGAAAACCTTAATTTAAAAGAGTATTATTTGTCCTGAGGAAACGTGGAATCGTTTCCAAAAAAATGGGGAAAACCCCCGAAAGTTAAATTTAGGAGGAAAACTAAATGAAAAAGCTTCTTGCTGTTCTCATGGCTCTCGTAATGGTTCTCTCCTTCGCAGCTTGCGGACAGGACGACGAACCCAGTGTTTATTGGCTCAACTTTAAACCTGAATCTGACGAAGCACTCAAAGAAATCGCTGCAATGTACACTGCAGAAACCGGTATCCCGGTAGAAATCGTTACCGCAGCATCCGGTACCTACAGCGAAACCCTTACTGCTGAAATGGACAAAGCTGACGCTCCTACCATCTTCGTAGTAAGCCCTAACGGTGTTCCCACTTGGGGCGATTATTGCCTCGACCTCACCGGCACTCCCATTGCTAACGAACTTGCAACCGACGCATACAACGTATATGACGGCGACAAACTCGTTTCCATCGGCTACTGCTATGAATGCTATGGTATCATCGTAAACAACGCTCTCCTTAACAAAGCAGGCCACGATGTTTCCGAAATCACCAACTTCGAAACCCTTAAAGCTGTTGTTGAAGACATCACCGCTAACTCCGAAACTCTCGGTTTTGATGCATTCACTTCCGCCGGCATGGACGGTTCCTCTTCCTGGAGATTCACCGGCCACCTCATCAACCTCGAATACGTACATGAATACCGTGATGATCCCGAAGCATGGGGCAACGGCGCATACGGCCCTGCAGAACTCACCGGTGCATACATGGATAACTTCAAAGCTCTCTATGACCTCATGGTAGAAAACTCCACCACCGATCGTAAAGAACTTGCAAACGGCGGCTTCGATGCAGCAGCAGAATTTGCAAACGGCGAAGCAGCATTCTATGTAAACGGCAACTGGGAATACCAGGGTCTCCTCGACAAAGGCATGAACGCTGACGACCTTTACATGATCCCTTACTACAGCGGCATTGAAGGCGAAGAAAAAGCAGGTCTCAACTGCGGTACCGAAAACTATTGGGCAATCAACGGCAAAGCTTCCCAGGCTGACATTGATGCAACCATGGATTTCCTCGTATGGCTCGTAACCGATGCAGAAGCTTCCGAAAAAGCTGTTACCACCTTCGGCGTAATGCCTTACAAATCTGCTGCAGAATCCACCAACAGATTCCTTGCACAGGCTAACGCATATCTTGCAGACGGCTGCTACAACTTTGCATGGGTAACCAACTATCAGCCCAACGTTGACGCATATCGTGAAACTGCTGTTAACGCTCTCAACGCATACAACGCAGATCCTTCCGATGCAAACTGGGCAACTGTTGTAACCGCATTCATCGACGGTTGGGCAGTACAGTACGCAGCAGCAAACGGCTGATATCTGAACTTTTAAAAAACTTCAAAGCAGTTTCGCTTTGACAAAACGGAGCGAGCCCTAAAGCTCGCTCCGTTTTTGCTATATCACCGAAAGGCCGCGCGAGGCCAAACCGGTGACCTTTTTTATAAATCATTTGGCAGGAGTTGAAGCAACATGAAACTTAAACGCGACGGTGCGGCGGTTAACAGCGATATGATCCGCAAACCGATCCAGCGCTGGGCACCTCTTTTCCTTGTGCCTATGGTGGCATCTTTTCTTATAGGTTTTGTATGGCCTTTCTTCCATGGCCTTTTCCTTTCGTTCTGCAAATTCAGAACCACAAGCGATTGGGAATGGGTCGGTATTTCCAACTATGGAAAAGCCCTTACAGATGAAAGCTTTATGTATTCCTTCGGTTTCACCGCTGTTTTCGCGGTGGTTTCCCTTGTTTTGATAAACGTATTTGCTTTCGCAGTTGCATACGCTCTTACCCAGAAAATCAAAGGCGCAAACCTTTTCAGAACCGTTTTCTTCATGCCCAACCTTATCGGCGGTATCGTTCTCGGCTATATCTGGAGCATGATTTTCGACGGTTTCCTTTCCTATTACCAAACTTCCATCCTTATGGATACCAAATGGGGTTTTTGGGGACTTATAATTCTCACCTGCTGGCAGCAGATCGGTTATATGATGATCATTTATATAGCGGGTCTTCAGGCTGTTCCGGAAGATATGCTTGAAGCTGCAAAAATCGACGGCGCAAGCGCATGGCAGACTCTTTTCAAAGTCACCATCCCCAACGTAATGCCTTCCATTACAATCTGCACCTTCCTTTCCCTTACAAACGGCTTCAAACTCTTTGACCAAAACCTTGCTCTTACCGGCGGCAGCCCTTATATCATCAACCCGGACGGCACTTCCGTACATACTACCGAAATGCTCGCGCTCAATATTTACGATACTTTCTATGGACAAAACACCGCTTCCCGCGGCGTTGCCCAGGCAAAAGCGGTTTTGTTCTTTATTCTTGTTGCAACTCTGGCAATTGCCCAGCTTTCCGCAACCCGTAAAAAGGAGGTACAGCAGTAATGAAAGGTTCCTTCCAGAAAGAAAAATTCGGAAAAACCCTTACAACGGCTCTTTTTGCTGTTCTTTCAATAATCTATGTTTTTCCGGTATTAATGGTTCTTGTTAATACATTTAAAAAGAACACCTTCGTAAAAACCGAAACTTTTGCTTTCCCGGATGCAGAAAGCTTTACCGGAATGGATAACATCATAACCGGCGTAACCTTCGGCGGCTATCCTTTTTCAAGTTCCGTTCTTTACAGCATTATCATAACCCTTCTTGGAACTGGGCTTATCCTTCTCTTCACTTCCATGGCCGCATGGTATATTTCCCGTGTCGATTCCCTCGCATGCAGAATCGTATATTACGGCTGCGTTTTCTCAATGGTAGTTCCTTTCCAGATGGTTATGTTCACCCTTGCAAAAACCGCAGATACCCTTAAATTCAATACCCCCTGGACCATCCCCGTAATCTATCTCGGATTCGGCGCAGGCCTTGCGGTATTTATGTTCGTAGGTTTCGTAAAAAGTATTCCTCTTGATATCGAAGAAGCTGCTGCAATCGACGGCTGCAACCCTTTCCGCACCTATTTCAGCGTAGTTCTTCCGATGATGAAACCCACCATGATCTCCGTTGCGATCCTCGAGATCATGTGGATCTGGAACGACTATCTTCTTCCCTATCTTGTACTCGATATCAAAAAATACAGAACCATTCCGATCCATATCCAGTATCTTAAAGGAAGCTACGGAACGGTCGATCTCGGCGCAACAATGGCGCTTATCCTTCTCAGCATCATCCCCGTAATCATCTTCTATCTCACCTGCCAGAAACACATCATCAAAGGTGTTGCTGCCGGCGCAGTAAAAGGCTGATATTTTAAAAAGAATTTTTGCAAAGGAGGTGCTCTGAATGACCATAAAGGATCTTGCGGAAAAAACCGGTTATGGCGTTGCAACGGTTTCGCGCGTTCTCAACAACCACCCGAACGTAAGCGAAAAAGCAAAAAAAGCCATAATGAAAGCTGTGGAAGAAAGCGGTTTTCAAATCAACGACAACGCAAAGCAGCTTAAACAGCAGCGCGCAACTTCAATTCTTGTGGTAGTAAAAGGCACCTCCAATGAAATGTTCGGTTCCCTTGTCGAAACGATCCAAAGCGAGGTTGCAAAAACCGATTATCCGCTGATTGTGGATTATATCGACGAGGACGATAACGAAGTTCTTCGGGCGGTGCGTCTTTGCCGTGAAAAAAAGCCCCTCGGAATCATGATCCTTGGCGGAAATATGGAACATTTCCGAAACGATTTTGAAAAAATCGAAGTTCCCTGCGTGCTTGTATCAAGTGACGCTTCGAATCTTAAGTTCGACAACCTTTCAAGCGTTTCAACCGACGACCGCTTTGCGGCAAAATGCGCGGTGGATTCGCTTGTGGCCCTTGGCCACAAAAGGTTTGCAATCGTCGGCGGCGATTGCGAAACTTCCGATACCGGCCGCCTTCGTTTTGAAGGCTGTATGGATTCTTTCAGGGAGCACGGAATCGATTTTGACCGGGAACTTGATTATAAAGGCGTCCGTTTTTCTTACCAGGACGGCTATAACGCAACCTGCCGTCTTATTGAAAACAAAAGAAATTTCACAGCGCTTTTTGCTGCGGCTGACGTTATGGCAATCGGCGCGATACGCGCTCTTCGGGATTACGGTTTCCGGGTTCCGGAAGATGTTTCCGTGCTCGGGTTCGACGGTCTTGCCCTCGGTTCATTCCTTGTTCCGAAATTGAGCACCGTTGAGCAATCCGTTCGTAAAATGGCGGTAAGAAGCGTTGAAATACTTTTGGATTCCATCGAAAACAACGGAAAAAGCCGCCACGAGCGGGTGCCTTTTGTTGTCCGCCAAAGAGAAAGCACACGCAAAATCTGAATAAGTTTCAAAAAGCTTTGCCAAAGCTGTTCAATAAATTTAATATAAGGAGCTTTTCCAATGAGAGAAAGCGGAATTTTAATGCATATTTCTTCCCTTCCCGGCCCGTACGGAATCGGAACCATGGGAAAAAATGCTTATAAATTTGTGGATTTCCTTAAAAACGCCGGACAAAAAGTCTGGCAGATATTGCCGCTGAGCCCGACCGGTTTTGGAAATTCACCATACCAATCCTGCTCTGCTTTTGCAGGCAACCATTATCTCATTGACCCGGAAAGCCTGATAGAAAAAGGCCTCCTCGAAAAACAGGAGGCTGAATCTTTTTTCTGGGGAAACGATGACAAAAAAGTCGATTACGGCGCCCTTTATGAAAACAGAGGAAAAATGCTGCGCCTTGCATACAGCCGTTTTGAAAAAAACGAAGAATATGAGGAATTTGTAAGAAAAAACGATTATTGGCTTTCCGAATATTCGCTTTTTGCGGCAATAAAAGAATCCTTCGGCGGAAAACCCTGGACCGAATGGCCGCGGGAACTTCGCCTTCGGGACAAAAAAGCCCTTGAAGAAAAGGCTGCGGAACTTAAAGACGAAATATCTTTTATATATTTTCTCCAGTTCGAGTTTTTCTCCCAATGGGAAAAACTCCGTTCCTACGCAAATGAAAACGGAATAAAAATAATAGGCGATATCCCGATATATGTTCCGCTGGATTCCGCGGATGTTTGGGCGGAACCGGAACAGTTTCTTCTTGACGAAGACTGCAAACCTTTAAGAGTTGCCGGTTGTCCTCCGGATTCTTTCAGCGCGGACGGCCAGCTTTGGGGAAACCCAATCTATAATTGGGAAAAGATGAAAGAAAGCGGTTTTGCCTGGTGGAAACGCCGTCTTGGCGCCGCAAAATATATGTATGATATTGTCCGCTTCGACCATTTCCGCGGATTTGAAAGCTATTGGTCGATCCCGGCGGAAGACGATACCGCAATGAACGGACGCTGGGAAAAAGGCCCCGGAATGGATTTTATAAACGCAATAAAAACCGCCCTTCCGGAAATAGATTTTATCGCCGAAGATCTCGGCTTTGTAACTCCGGAAGTCCGCAAACTCCAGGAAGATTCCGGTTATCCCGGAATGAAAGTAATGCAGTTTGCTTTCGATTCCCGCGAAGAGGGAAACTATCTTCCCCATACATACCCCGAAAATTCCGTCGTTTATTCCGGAACCCACGACAACCCAACCCTTGAACAATGGCTTTTGGACGTTGCAAAAGAGGATCTTGCGGAAGGAAAAGCCTATCTTGGCCTTACCGAGGAAGAAGGCTTTGCAGAAGGCCTTATCCGCGGTTCAATGGCTTCCAACAGCCGCCTTTGCGTAATCCAGATGCAGGATTATCTTGGTCTTGGGGAAGAAGCAAGAATGAACACCCCCGGAATCCTTTCCGATAAAAACTGGAGCTGGCGAGCAGAACCCGGTTTTGATTCCGAGGAACTTGGAAAACATATTCTTGAACTTACAAAACGCTTCGGAAGAATTTAAAAAAAAGCACCCGCAGGGGTGCTTTTTTTAATGCAGAATGCAAAATGCATAATGCAAAATTAAACGGGCGAAAAAAGCCTCCCCCTCCTCCTCCGAGGAGGTTAAAACAATTCCGGAGGGAAAAGCCTCCCATTTACTGTAGGGCGGGACCTTGGTCCCGCCGCAATCCTATCCGGTTAGATTTATTCACATTTTTGCGGAGTCATCGGAATACAGCCGATACCACATAAAGAATCCCCCGGTCACGCACTTTTTCTTAAAAGCGTGACAGTCCCCTTTAGGCAAGGGGGCCTTTTTTAAAAAAGCCTTCCCAGAGGGGAAGGTGGCACCGCAGGTGACGAAAGAGGGATAGACATAAAACCGCCGTCGTCCGGTTTGGTTCAAGTTCCATTTGTTAAAAAAAGACCGCAGCTCAAATGGGCCACGGTCTTTTTTGGCAACAGTTGATAATAATGATACGGTTTCATATGGTTGCATTGGGTTGCATTGGAGTTGCAACCCTCGGAGAGAAAATGAAATCATCGCTCTCTCCAAAGAATCAGGGTTTCATTACCTTGATAAAGCGGAACATTTCATCAGGACCTTCGTTTGGATTATGCTCCTCGTCATCGATCATTGCTTCGCTCGGCTGGAAATATTCACACCAAAACTGATCGATTTGAAATCCGCACTTATTTACATAGAAGTGGATATTACGCTTCTCAAAATACGGTGTGCAGGTCTCCCAAACCACCGTTTCTGGGTGCAAAGCCTCGACCGCAAGCCACGCGCCGTAGCCGATGCCTTTGGTATGCTCTTCAGGGGAAACAAACAGGATCTCTAATTCGTTGTGGTTGTTCTCCTTGTTTATTTTCAAAATGACACCACCGACATTTTTTCCATCAACAACGATACGGTAGGTTTCACTGTCAGGGGCATCAATGCACCGTTCAATTGTTTTGCGGGAGATTATCTCTCCGTCAAAATCCAGATGATCATCACGCTCACCAAACTCCAGAAGTGCGCCATGCTTGAAAGACCATTGATTATCCAGAATAAACTGCTCTCTGTCATCTGGGGTCAAAGGGGCAAGGGTTACATTCGTGTGCTTCATAATAAAATCCTCCCAATAAAACTAAAAAGCCCGGTTATTGCGTAAATGCAACAACCGAGCTCACTCGACATCTTATCTAACAGGCGGCCTGCGGGTGTAACCCACGATCCCCTACACTACGGTGTACTGTCCTCCGATGCACCTATATTTTATGATATTCTCTGAAAATAATCAATAGCGAAAATGTGAACATTACAGGCAACAGGCGGGGCTTATTCAGCCCCAACCTCGATGTCCGTTCCGTCCTTAAAGTGGAATGTGATTCTGTTGTCTGCGTGTATTTGGATGTTTGTGTACCGGAAGCCCACATTACTGTCCCGGATGGAATTGATGAGTACGAGGAGAAGTATTTCTGTAGTTCCTGCCGGGAACTGATGAAGGCATACTCTCATTGCGGCTTTGTACTGGCAGATTTGAGAAATCCGGAAACTCCTACAGTCTATCCAGTTGAGGTAGGTACAGAGTTCGAGGTTCGGTGCTATACGGTTGTAATAACCGAAACAGACAAAGGTGAGTTGGACATATCCGTTATCGGCACCATTCCGACCGAAGAGTAGGAACCCACGCTGAAAGTATTCCTCGGAGAAAAGTTTCAGCGTGGCTTTTTGTCGGAGTGAAATATACCTTCTGGCACATTGAAAAACTGTGTTGTGCTTCTCACAATGAAACTAACAAAAATGGCACAGGGGCAGAAAACCCTTGTGCCATAAGCATTTTAAAAAAAAGAATAAGTCTGATAGTTTCAATACCAATGGTATCAAAATTATCAGACTTATTTGGTGCAGATGATGGGACTTGAACCCACAAGGTGTTGCCACCACTGGAACCTGAATCCAGCGCGTCTGCCGATTCCGCCACATCTGCATGATTACAAATTATTTTACCATTATTAATAATTTGTGTCAAGCAAAATAAAAAATTGACCTTATATTTTAAAAAAAACCGCAAAAACTAAAAACAAAAATATTGAAAGGATGGAACAGAAAAAATGAAAATAAAAAAATTGCTTTCTCTGTTTCTTGCGGCGGCGCTTGTTTTAAGTTTCGGCGGCTGCATGAAAAGGGAAGAAAACCCGGATGAAGAAAATCTTCCGGAAGTCACCGAAGAAGACGAACTTGTTCTCTATCATAATAACACCGAGCTTGCCCCAATGCTCATGGCTCTTACCGAAAAATATTCTTCCGAAACCGGAAAAAAACTTTCCGCAAAGCTTGCCGGAAACGATTTTATGGGAGAAATGCAATCTTCTTCCGGCGCAATTTATGTGGTGGATTCCCATGCGGATCTCTCAAATTGGCATTCCGGCGGGCTTTTTACGGATTTAATGAACCACAGCGGTTTTTCCGAAATGCTCCAAGGGGTTCCCGCGGGGCTCCAGCTTAACCCGGACGGAATCGGAAGCTACGGAATTCCCCTTGCCCTTGAAGGATTCGGATATATTTTCGACAGAGAGATGATCTCCGCCCTTTTCGGCGAAGAAAATACAAACGAAATTGTGGAAGATCTTCGTTCCTGTTCGTTCACCGATTTCGAAAGTTTCGTTGCGGCGGCGGATAGTTATATTGCATCCCCTTCCGAAGCAAAAATAACCCTTAACGGCAACGAATACACCTTTCTTCCGGAAAAAACCGGAAAAGCCGCAATGCTTACCGGCGTTTTTGCTCTCAACAGCGAAAGCAGCCGCGCTTCGGAACATCTGCTTAGCTATGTCCTCGCTTCAAAATTCAAAAGCCGCTATGAAATTATGACCGCCCCGGAAGAAGCGGTTGCTGGCCTTGATAAAATACTTTCTTCCTATATGGAAGCTCTTGATCTCCAAACAAGCCATATCGCCGGCGCGGAAGGAAATATCTCCCGGGGTGATGAATTCATCGGCGGAGATTACAACTATTCAACTTCCATCGATCTTCTCACAAGGGGAAATGCGCTTTTTTATCCCGGCGGAACTTCCGACGCGGCGGATTTTGAAAAATCAGCAGAAGGCTTCAGCGAAAATCTCGATATAATCCCGATGAAGCTTCCCGTTTCGGAAGATGAAATAACCGCCTCCGGCATGACCGCGGAAAAACTCAACAGCTCAATCGTAATTTCAAGCCGCTATTATATCGCGGTCAACCCAAAAGCTGACGAAAATTCTTCCGCCGCAGCCCGGGAATTTATAAACTGGCTCTATAATGAAGAATCCGGCAGAAAAGCCTATTCCGAAGCGTTCAAAGCAGTTCCCTTCAATTTTGAATACCTTATGACCGGCCAGGAAAACAGCGTTCCAGAAACCGAAAATTCTTCCGAAGCACCGGAACCCGAAAACCCTTCGCCAGAAAATTCTTCCGAACCTTCTTCCGAAAACTCCGCTTCCGAAGGAACCGGAAAAAGCGGAACCGAACAGAACCCGGGAATCGAAACCCGCCCAAGCCACAGCGTTTCCAACAGCCTTATGGCCGCGGTGGCGGATTATTACGCAAAAGGAAATTGGATTCCGGATATGTCCTTTGCCCTTCCCGGGGATTTTTCTGAAAAAGTTCTCGGCAAAAATCTCGGCGATTTTTGGGGAATGGAAAATTGGGCGGAAGCCGACCGCAAAAACTTTATCGAAAAGTTTATCGAAGGCTGGCGCGAGCGCATCAACAAGGAAAACACCGCTGTGGGATAATAAAAAAACCGAGGGGGATTTTTCCCCCTCAGTTCAGTTTAAAATATATGCAAAAATTATAAGCGGTTTTTTCGATGAATTCTTCAAGAGTAAGAATAACCGGGTTCCCTTCCCCAAATTGCCGCATAAGTTTTCCGCCTACGTTGTAAAAACGGTAAAGATTTTTTCCGCTTTCGTCCTTGCCGTAAAAAGTGAAGGCAACGTAATGGGCCACCCTTGGTTTTCGGTAATACATAATAATAGCTTCTTTTGCGCCGTTTTCAAGAATTTCATCCGGAGAAAGAAAAACTTCAACCTTTTCTCCCTTTTTCTCCATATATCGCTTCATAAAAAACGCGTTTGTGCCGAAAACTCCCCGAAAAAAACAGCCCTTTTCCATTTCCGAAGCAAGACGCGGAATTCCAAGGACCCTTCCTCTTGAAAAAAGAATGTTCCAATATGCAATGCAGCCGCACCCGCAATATGCAAAATCCCTTGCGGAATATTTTATGCAGGAAAGGCGGTTTTGGTTTTCAATAAAACCGTCCGCCGAAAAACCGTTTTTAACGCTTCGCTCAAGGGTTTTGATGACCCGCCTGTTGTGTTTTAAATTTTCTTCCTTTGAATAAGAAAGATTGCTGAAATCAAATCCAAAAATTTTCATCAGAGATAAAGATTCATATAATCCGCGGAAAAATATTCGCCGCCGATTTTGAAAAAGTTTTTGTGGGTTCCGATTTTTTCAAAACCGAATTTGTTATAAAGAGCTATGGCTCTTTCGTTGTCGGAACGAACCTGGAGCTCAATAACTTCGGTGCCGTTTTTTCTGCAAAAATCAATAAGAAGCTTCATAAGCCCGGTGCCAACGCCTTTTCCCCAATAATCTTTGCGAACGGTTATTGCAAGGTCTTTTCTGTGAGCAAAACGCGCTCTTCCGGAAACGGAAGAAACCGCTCCGCTTGCAATAAGTTCGCCTTCATCAAAGGCAAGGATCATAACACCGTCCGGGTTTCCGGAAATTTTTCTGATATAATCCGCGGTCTGGGAAATTGTAAAAGGAAGTCCCTCTGCGCCAAAAGTAAGGTTATCGCTTTCCGCGCCGACAATTTTGCAGTATTCAAGAAATTTTCCCGCATCGGAAGTTTCCGCTTCGCGATAAATGATGTTCATTGGCATATATGTCACCTCTCAGAAGTATAAAATCAATGTTCACAACCGCCGCAGCTGCCGCATTCCCCTCCGCAGGAACCGCAGCTGTTTCCACAGTCTCCGCAATCACCGCAATCGCCGCAGCTGTGGCTTTTTCCGCCAAGGTCATGTCCGCTGCTGAGGAATGCTTCGCATTCCCCGCCGGAAAGAACCTCTTCCGGTTTTTTGTCGAACCGAAGGCAGGAACCGGTGTCCCCGCGTTTTTTATAAACGCAATGGTGACAAACAAGGTCCCGGTTGGAAATTTCCTTTCCGCCTTCGCCGGTTATGGTAATGCGGTCCGGAATAAAATTATGTCCCTTTCCGCCGTTTTTACATCTGCATTTATGTTCCATCTGCAAACCCTTTCAAAATAAAAGAATCTGAATAAATTATAACATTATTCCACCGCCATATCAACGAAAAACCGAAAAAAGAATTCAGCGAACAAGCTCCATTGTGTAAAGGGAGCTGCGGCGGTTGAGGGATAAACAATAACCCGGAGGGTAAGCCTCCCATTTACTGTAGGGCGGGACCTTGGTCCCGCCGCAATCCTATCCGATTAGATTTATTCGTATTTTTTGAGGGGTCATCGGAATACAGCCGACAACCTATAAAGAATCCCCCAGTCTTTTTTAACCGCAAGCGGTTAAAAAATCCAGCTTTAGGCAAGGGGGCCTTTTTTTAATCGACGGCACATTTTCCTTAAAAAAGTCCGCAAAAGCCCATAAAAAAGCCACAAAGTGGGTAAAAATTTGACAATTATGCCCTTTTTGAATATAATAGGCTTTGTTGTAAAGGAGGGACTTTATGCAGCCCGTGTTACATAAAGCAGAAGTCCTTATATCAAAGCTTAAGCCGCGTCATCTTGTAATTTCGTTCTTCCTGCTTGTTCTGGCATTCATAATGCTTTGGTCCGCCTCAAGAATAAAAAGGGTAACCGTCGATGTTGACGGAGAAAAACAGGTGATGGTAACGGCTCTTGCAAGTCCGTGGAGAGTTCTTGAAGAACTTGAAATTGAAATAGAGCCGGAAGATAAAGTCACAATAAAAGGCTTTGGAAACGGCGGCTTTTTCGGCGAACTTGGAGAAAACGAAGCCGAGATAAGGATTCAAAGCTCTGTTGATGTTGAAATAAAAGCCGATGACATGAAATATCACGTAACCGTTGCCGAAGGCGACACCGTTGCGGATGCTCTCGAAATTTCCGGCCTTGAAGTTCGAGAACACGATTTTCTGAACGTTGATGAAACCGAAAAACTCGACCAGGGCGACAAAATCGAGCTTACAAGAGTTGATTATATCATCACAACCGAGGAAGAAACCGTTCCAAGGGATAAAACTTACCGCGGAACTTCCCTTATCGCAAACGGAAGAACCGTTCTTCTTTCCTATGGAAAGAACGGAACCCGCCTTAAAACCTATGAACAAAAGGTAATAAACGGCGTTTACGGCGAAAGAGTTCTTGTTTCCGATGAAATCACCAAAAAGCCCACCAACGACATCTATGTAAAAGGCGACGGAAGCGCAATTTCGCCTTTGGATTACGGCTTTGAAATCGTGAACGGCGTTCCCACAACTTACGAAAAAGTTTATACAAACGTCCGCGCAACCGGATATTACGCTCCCTACGGAGCGGGAACCGCAACCGGGCGCCTTGCTCAGGTTGGATACGTCGCGGTCGATCCGAAGATCATTCCCTACGGAACAAAAATGTGGATCGTTGCCCACGGAAACACCGGTTTTGTATATGGCTATGCTCTTGCGGCAGATACCGGCGGCGCAATGCTTTCCGGAAAAAACTTTGTTGACCTTTATTACGAAACCTATTACGAATGTGTGCTCAACGGTCTTCGCCGTGTTGACGTATATATTCTTGAAACCCCGAAAGATTAAAGCCTCCCTTGCCTAAAGAGCAAAGCTTGCGAAGCGCGCCCAGTGGGCGAAACAGTGAGCAAGGTTTGGCGCCGCGGTCAAAATATTCAAGGCGTTATGCCGCAGAATATTTTGGACACCGCAAGAGTTGGGTGGCATTTCCGTAAGGAAATGACGGAGGGATTCTTTTATATTAAAAATTGAAAAACAAGAGGTGCTTTTAAAATGGTAGAATTAAGACCCATTACCGAAGAAAACTTTGAAGATTGCATTAACCTTGATGTTCGCGAAGAACAGCAGGATTTCATCGCAGAAAACATGTGCTCCCTTGCGGAAGCATACGTTGCAATGACAAGCGGCCCCGTTGTTCCGATGCCCTACGGAGTTTATGACGCAGAACAGGACAACATGGTCGGTTTCCTTATGATCGGCTATGCCGAAGAAGGCGACGAGGATCTTCCCGAACCTTTCTATTGCATCTGGAGAATTATGACCGATGCCAACTGCCAGAAAATGGGCTACGGCACCGCCGCTCTTCAGGAAGCTATCAAAATTGTAAAGGAACTTCCCCTTGGAGAAGCAAAAAAACTCTGCGCCGCATACGCAATTGAAAACAGCCGCGCGAACAAACTCTTTAAAAACGCAGGTTTTGTCGTCGGCGAACCCAACGAGGACGGAAATGTTCTTGCCGTTCTTGATATCTGATGTTCTGGGTCTATACCCTTCGGTGCAGGGATGATTCGCTCTATACCGGCTTCACCGATGATATAAAGCGCCGCATCCATACGCATTATCATCAGCTGAAAGCCGCAGCAAAATACACAAAAAGCCACAAAGTTTGCGGCCTTGCCGCCCTTTGGAAAACAAGTTCCGAAACAGCCGCCCGAAAACTTGAATTTCGAATAAAGCGCCTTGAAAAAGCAAAAAAACTTTTGCTCGCCGAAAAACCGGAACGTATTTTTGAATTTTTTCCGGAACTTTCGGAATTTGAAATAACCCCCGATACCGAAACAAAATTTGAAGACTGTATCTGATTATGCCCCCCTTTGTCCAAAGGGGGGCGTTTTTTTGAATCTTTTCAAATCTAAAAAAACACCGCACCGCAGGGAACGGTTTTGACTGTTCCGAATAAAAGCTCCCCTAACGGGGGGGCTGTCACAGACTCTGTCCGTGACTAAGGGGTTTAAAAAAAACCTCCACTTTAAATCGTGCGGATAATATCCGCCCCTGCAATATAACCGAGCCGCCGATGCAAACAGAAAACCGTTGTCGCTTTCGAAGACGGCGACGGCGGTCGAGATTCGGAACCACTGTTTTTCCGGTGGAGCGTTTTGTCCCCTAAAAAGGGGACAGCTGTCGCGGGAGCGACAGCAGGGGTGTATAAACTTTTCTTTTCAGGCACAACCCGGTTTCTTTTGGTTACAAAAGAAATGGGGTTGCTTTTATATAAAAAAACGGAACGGTCAAGACCGTTCCTTACAACAAAACAAGCAAATAAAGTTCCCCTTTAGGCAAGAGGACCTTTTTATAGGGTAAACAACGGTTTTGCCACCTGCTTTAAAAAAATACCCGTTTCCCTCTTGACAATTATATCGGCAGGCGATATAATTATATCGTAAACCGATATAACGGCAAAAGATATAACGAAAGGAGAAATAACCTTGGAAAATATTGCCCTTACCGAAGCCGTTTTCTATATTCTTCTCTCCCTTGAAAAACCGCTTCATGGCTACGGAATAATGCAGAACGCCGAAAAACTTTCGAACGGAAGAGTAAAACTTGCCGCCGGAACTCTTTACGGCGCAATAAACACCCTTCTTGAAAAAGGCTGGATCGTTTCCGTTCCGGGAGAAAACGGCGACCGCAAAAAGGAATACGTTATCACCGAAAGCGGAAAAAAAGCAGTTCTTGCGGAAATTTCCCGCCTTCGCGAACTTGTTGAAAACGGAGAAAAACTTACAGGAGGCTGGAACAAATGAGAAAAGTCGTCAAAAAAATGTTTTGGGCATGGGATTTTGAAAAAGAAGAAAAATGGCTCAACGAAATGTCCGCAAAAGGCTTTGCCCTTGTGGGTTATTCTTTCTGCCGCTATGTTTTTGAAGAATGCGAACCCGGCGAATATACCAACAAAATCCAGCTTCTTGAACATAAGCCCAGCCACCCGGAAAGCGAACAGTATATCCGCTTTATGGAGGAAACCGGCGCGGAAGAGGTTGCAAGCTATATGAACTGGGTCTATTTCCGCAAAAAAACCGCCGAAGGCCCTTTTGAAATTTTCTCCGATATCGAATCGAAGATGAACCACCTTATCCTCGTCAAAAAACTGCTCGTTCCTATTGCAATCCTTAATCTTGGAATTTTCACGATGAATATGGTGAATTTTGCAATAAATTATCCGCGCGGACTTTGGATTCCCTTCATCAACCTTGCCTTCGCCGCTCTTGTCTTTTTCGGAGTTTACAGAATCCAGAAGAAGATCAACGCCCTTAAAAAAGAACACGCCATCCGTGAATAAAGCTTTCCCGTAGGGCAAGCCTCCTTTGTGTAAAGGAAGCTGTCAGCAAAGCTGACTGAGGGATTGTTAACCCTGTCCTTAAAATCGGGCGCACACATAGGTGCGCCCCTACGGATATATTGGAAACAAATAACCCGGAGAGCAGCCTTCCCAGAGGGGAAGGTGTCACCGCAGGTGACGAAAGAGGGATAAACCCTGTCCAATAAAAAAATGGGCGGATAGTATCCGCCCGAAACTGATATAAAAAGAGTGCCGCTCCAACCGGAACGGCGCTTTTTTTATATCATCTTCAAAATTTCGTCCATCTCAAAATCTCTGTTTCCGTCAATTTCAATATGTTTTTCATCATACGGCCGCTGAAATCCCTTCCAGAACATCTCAATTTCTTCTTCCGAAACCGGAAGATTGTTCGGGCCGTTTTTGCCTTCTCTTTCGGCAAGACGCTTTTTGAGCACCGGCAAATCGGTGTTTATCCAAATGAGAACCGGCTCTCCGCCGCAGCTTTCAATATGAGCACGAAAGATATCCCTCTGTGCCCTTTTGCAAAAGGGCATATCTACGCTGCAAGGTCTTCCCTCCGCGCAAAAATTGCGGATTTTTGCAAAAATCCGCTCCGTTGCCTGCTCATAAAGAAAACCAAGGTGCTCCTTCGAAAGAAGCCCCGGATAAACGTAATAATCCGGCCAAAGTTCCTCGTCCATGGAAATCCTCGGGATTCCATGAAGCTCAAGATTCTTCGAAAAAGCGGTTTTTCCGCTTCCGGAAATTCCGCAGATCATATAAATTTTCGGTCTGCTTTCCAAATTTGAGCACCGCCTTTCACAAAAAGCCTTCCCAGAGGGGAAGGTGTCATTTTCGTAAGAAAATGACGAAAGAGGGATAATCCCATCCGGGCTGAAAATAACGAACTATCTTTCCTTTTTTATCCCCCAACCGCTGATATCGCCCCTTTGCATTGCGCCCAAAATCTTGGCAGGAAGGCAATCGTAACCTTCCTCGTGCTCAAGATTTTCAATAAGTTTTTTAACGTGCTCACGTTCCGTATGTTTATCCGCCGGGCAGCGGCTTTTGACTATCGGAAAATGCTCGTGGTTTGCAATTCTTGAAATTTCGTCCTCGCGGCAATAGATAAGCGGGCGGATAACGGTGATTTCCTTCCTCGAAAGCCAGGTCACCGGCGAAAAACAACCGATTCTTCCCTCGTCGAAAAGGTTCATCATAAAAGTTTCAACCGCATCCTCAAAGTTGTGCCCAAGGGCCATTTTGTTGCAGCCGTTTTCTTTTGCAACGTCGTGCAAAAGCCCGCGCCGCATTCTTGCGCAAAGGGAACAGGGGTTTTTCTCCTTGCGGTCCTCAAAAATAACTTCGCCGATCTGGGTGCGGCGCAAATCGAGCTTAACCCCGATTTTTTCGCAAAAAGCTTCGATTTCGGAAAAATCGTTCGGTTCGCCGCCAAATTGGGGGTCAAGACAAACCGCGACAACTTCGTAATCAATTCCGATAAAACGGCGCAGGGCGGCAAGCCCCGCAAGAAGAGAAACAGAATCTTTTCCGCCGGAAACACCGACGGCGATTTTGTCGCCGTTTTCGATCATATTGTAATCTTCAATTGCCTTGCGCATTGCGCCGAGAAGTTTTTGCAAAGTGTTGTCGCCGGAAATGGTCATTCTCCCCTTTCAGCATAAAACGGTAGGGCGGGAGCTTGCTCCCGCCGTTTATATAAATCGGCAATTTTTTGGCGGGAGCAAGCTCCCGCCCTACATCAGATTTGGTTGATCCCCGCGTCTTCCCAATCAAAATCCCGAAGTTCGCCTTTGAACTGCAAATCCGGGTAATCCCATTGGCGCAAAACTTCGTAAGCGGCTATCGCAACGGAATTTGAAAGGTTAAGGCTGCGAAGGGTGGGCTTCATTGGGATCCGCACGGCGGTTCCCGGGTTTTCAAAAAGCAAGCGTTCCGGAAGCCCGGCGTCTTCTCTTCCAAAAAAGAGATAGCAACCGTCCGGATAGGAAACGTCGGAATGGCGGTGAAGCCCTTTTGTGGTGAAATAATAAAAATCACCGCTGTTTTTCGAGAAAAAATCCTCAAGATTATCGTAAAAAGTTATGTCGAGCTTGTCCCAGTAATCAAGCCCCGCCCGTTTAAGTTTTTTATCGTCGATAACAAAACCCATGGGGCGCACTATATGTAACCTTGCGCCGGTGACAGCGCAGGTTCTTGCAATATTGCCGGTGTTCTGGGGAATCTGGGGTTCAACAAGAACAAGATTAAGTTCCGCCATTTTTATTTACCGCAGCAATGTTTATATTTTTTGCCGCTTCCGCAGGGGCAAGGGTCGTTTCTGCCGACCTTTTTCTTTTTAACAACAGTTGCAGAAACGCTTCCGTCGCCGGAAGCTTCGACCGGAACGGCAACCTGTTCTCTCTGGGGTGCGGTTCTGACTCTTACTACCATAAGCATCTTTACGGTGTCTTCGCGGATAGCTTCGATCATCTGGTCGAACATATCAAAACCTTCAATGCGGTACTCAACAACAGGGTCATGCTGGGCATAGCTGCGAAGATAAATTCCCTGTTTAAGGTCGCTCATGGCGTCAATATGATCCATCCATTTAAGGTCAACGTTTTTAAGAAGAGCAACGCGTTCAAGTTCGCGCATGATTTCGCTTCCGAACTGTTCTTCCCTTGCGGAATAAACCTCTTCCATTCTGTTCCAAAGGATTTCGGTAACGTCCGCTTTGGTAATTTTTGCAAATTCGTCTTTGTCAAAGCGAAGGTCGCCGTCGGTAAGCATCCAGCCGAGATAATAATCCCGAAGTCCGTCAAGGTTCCAATCTGCCTTGCTCTCGTCGTTTGCAAGATAGATGTCAACGGTTTTTTCAACGGATTCGCGGCGCATATTGGCGATATATTCGCTGATATCTTCGCCCTCGAGAACTTTTCCGCGCTGGCCGTAAATGATTTCTCTCTGCTGGTTCATAACGTCGTCAAAACGAAGAACGCTTTTACGGGTTTCAAAGTTTCTTCCCTCAACCTTTTTCTGGGATCCTTCGATGGAACCGCTGAGCATTTTTGCGTCGATCGGAACGTCTTCGGGAATGTTAAGGGTTTCCATAATGTTCTGGATTCTGTTTCCGCCGAAAAGACGCATAAGGTCGTCCTCAAGGGAGATGAAAAAGCGGGTTTTGCCCGGGTCGCCCTGGCGACCCGCACGTCCGCGGAGCTGGTTATCAATTCGGCGGGATTCGTGGCGTTCGGTACCGATTATATAAAGGCCGCCGGCGTTGCGGACTTCTTCCGCTTTGGGTGCAATTTCTGCTTTGAACTTATGAAGAAGTTCCGCATAATGCGCTCTTGCGGAAAGAATATCTTCCGCTCCGGTTTCAAAATAAGCGGTGGCTGCGCCGATCATTTCTTCCTCATAGCCAAGTTTTCTCATTTCGGCCTTCGCAAGAAATTCCGCGTTGCCGCCGAGCATAATGTCGGTTCCTCGTCCGGCCATGTTGGTCGCAATGGTAACTGCACCGGGGGTGCCCGCCTGGGAAACAATCTCCGCTTCCTTGTCGTGGTGCTTTGCGTTGAGCACGTTGTGGGGAATTCCGCGGCGTTTGAGCATATTGCTGAGGATCTCGGATTTTTCAATGGTTACGGTGCCCACAAGAACGGGCTGTTTTTTCGCATGAGCATCGGCAATTTCGTCGATTACTGCGTTAAATTTGCCCCTTTCGTTTTTGTAAACGATGTCGGGCATATCTTCGCGGATAACCGGTTTGTTGGTGGGAATTTCAACAACGTCAAGTCCGTAAATTTCGCGGAATTCGTCGCTTTCGGTCATTGCGGTACCGGTCATACCGGAAAGTTTTTTGTACATTCTGAAATAGTTCTGGAAGGTGATTGTAGCAAGGGTTTTGCTTTCTCTTGCAACGGTAACGCCCTCTTTTGCTTCAATAGCCTGGTGAAGACCTTCGTTATAACGTCTTCCAAGCATAAGGCGTCCGGTAAATTCGTCAACAATAATTACTTCGCCGTCTTTAACGACATAATCGGTGTCGCGTTTCATAACGCCGTGGGCTTTGATTGCCTGGTTGATATGGTGAAGAATGGTCATGTTGTCCGCGTCGTTGATGTTTTCAACGTTGAAGTAAACTTCAGCCTTTTTGGCTCCGCGAGGAGTAAGGGTTGCGTTATGGGCTTTTTCGTCAACAATATAGTCGGCGTCGATGCTGTCAACTTCCTCTTTGGAATCGTGCTCCTTAACGCGAATTGCGGAAAGGGTGCGGGCAAAACGGTCCGCCTTCTGGTAAAGATCGGTGGATTTGTCGCCGCGTCCGGAAATGATAAGCGGAGTTCTCGCTTCATCGATGAGGATAGAGTCAACTTCGTCAACAATGGAATATGCAAATCCGCGCTGAACGCGGTTCTCTTTATAAGTGACCATGTTGTCGCGAAGATAGTCAAAGCCAAATTCGTTGTTCGTTCCGTAAGTGATGTCCGCGGCATAAGCTGCCCTTCTGTCCTCGTTGGAAACGCCGTGGATAACAAGACCGACGGTAAGTCCCATATATGCAAAAACCTTGCCCATCCATTCGCTGTCGCGTTTTGCAAGATAATCGTTAACGGTTACAATATGAACGCCTTCGCCGGTAAGTGCGTTAAGATATGCGGGAAGGGTTTCAACAAGGGTTTTGCCTTCGCCGGTTTTCATTTCGGCAATTCTTCCCTGGTGAAGAATAATACCGCCGATTATCTGAACCGGATAGGGGCGCATTTCGAGAACCCTGTCACAAGCTTCGCGGCAGGCGGCAAAAGCTTCCGGAAGAATGTCGTCAAGAGTTTCGCCGTTTGCAAGTCTTTCTTTAAGAACGGCGGTCTGGCCCTTAAGTTCATCTTCGCTCATTGCGCGGTAAGTTTCCTCAAGATCAAGAACTTTTTTGACTATCGGATCTATTCTTTTAAGTTCCTTTTGGGAATAGTTTCCGAAAATTTTATCAAGAAATCCCATTTTTTAAAAAATCTCCTTTGTTCATAAAATGGAAAAGCAATATTAACCTAATTTTATATTTTACCCCTATTATATTATAAAGTCAATTAACGATGTGTAAACAATTATAATGCAAAGTGCATAATTAAATTGAAAGCTAAAAACGCAGCCCGGAGAGCAAGCTGCTCGGCATAGGGGCTGTCAGCAAAGCTGACTGAGAAAGGATTCTTTACAATCGGACGAATACAGAAGTCCGGTTCTACAGCGGCTGAAAGGACAGAATCCTTTTAAAAAATTCTCTCCGAAAAACCCGCTTTTTTATCATCGCTGCCTTTTTTCACAAAACCGCAAAACCCACTTTTTGTCTTTTTTGTCTATCCGGTGAAATAAAAAACGGAAAATTTGACGAAAATCCTTAAAAACCCCGAATTTTATTAAAAACCGGGGAATAAAATGCCTATTGATTTAACCGTTGTTTTTATATATAATTATTATGGCGTAAATTCGGGGATAATTTTTCCGAAAGCCGCCGCGAAATTTGTGCTAAAGCAAAAATTTACATAATGAGAGGGGCAAAAACATGAACTGCTCAAAAGATGTCGAAAGGATGTGTCCCGTTACCAAAGGACCCCACCACGGACCGGCTCCCATTCCTGAAGAAGGCCGCTGGGTAAAAGCTTATGAGATCAAAGATATCTCCGGTCTTTCCCATGGTATCGGCGCTTGCGCACCCCAGCAGGGCGCTTGCAAACTCACCCTTAACGTAAAAAACGGAATTATCGAAGAAGCCCTTGTTGAAACAATCGGCTGCACCGGTATGACCCATTCTGCCGCAATGGCAGGCGAGATTCTTCCCGGAAAAACTCTCCTCGAAGCTCTCAACACCGACCTTGTTTGCGACGCAATCAACGTTGCAATGCGCGAAATCTTCCTCCAGCTTGTTTACGGAAGAAGCCAGACCGCTTTTTCCGAAGACGGTCTTCCAATCGGCGCAGGTCTTGAAGACCTTGGTAAAGGCCTCCGCAGCTCCGTCGGTACCATTTATTCCACCGGCGCAAAAGGCGTTCGCTATCTCGACCTTACCGAAGGCTATATCAGCTCTATCGCACTCGACGAAAACAACGAAACCATCGGTTACAAATTTGTTCGCCTCGGCAAAATGATGGAAGATATCCGTCACGGCGTTCCCGCACAGGAAGCTCTTGAAAAGAACACCGGAACTTACGGACGTTATGCCGACGCACCCAAATATATCGACCCGAGAGAAGAATAAGGAAAGGAGGAGCAATCATAATGGCAGAATTTGAAGGTAAAGAAAGAAGACTTCCGAAAATCGAAGCCTGTCTTAAAGAAAACGGTTTTGCTTCCCTTGAAGAAGCAAGAGAAATTTGCCTTGCAAAAGGCGTTGACGTAGAATCTCTCGTCAAAGGCGTTCAGCCTATCGCATTCGAAAACGCAGTTTGGGCATATACCCTCGGCGCTGCAATCGGCATTAAACGCGGCGTAACTTCCGCAGCAGAAGCAGCAAAATGCATCGGTGAAGCTCTCCAGTCCTTCTGCGTTCCCGGTTCTGTTGCAGAACAGAGAAAAGTTGGTCTTGGCCACGGAAACCTTGGCGCAATGCTTCTTTCCGAAGAAACAAAATGCTTCGCTTTCCTCG
>JAFSEN010000078.1 GCA_017435745.1 Oscillospiraceae bacterium | reverse complement strand
GAACGAAGGAGGTGTAGTTACATGCCGAACATTAAATCTGCAAAAAAGAGAGTTAAGGTTATCGCAACCAAAACCGCTCGCAACAAAGCAATCAAAACCAACCTTAAAACCAACATCAAAAAAGCTGAAATCGCTTGCGCTAACGGTGCTGAGGATAGAGAAGCCGCAATCCGCCTTGCAATTAAAAAAGTTGACCAGGCCGCAGCAAAAGGTATCCTTCATAAAAACACTGCAGCAAGACGCAAAGCCGCTCTTGCAAAAAAGCTCAACGCTGCTAATGTTTGATTTTTGTAAGTCTTTATAAATTGACGCCTTCGTCCCAAAAGGACGGAGGCGTCTTTTTTTATAATTGCCTTCCCCTTGAGGGGAAGGTGCCGCATGGTAGTACGACCGCGGCGGATTAGGTGTTTATTTATCCTTCGGTTTAAAGAAAACCGCAATTAAAAACCCGAAAACAATTGCCGCGGTTATCCCTCCGGCGGCGGCCGAAAGGCCGCCGGTGAATGCTCCGAGAAGCCCTTTGTCCGCAACGGCGGAACGCACGCCCTTTGCAAGGGTGTGCCCGAACCCGGAAAGAGGAACTGTTGCGCCAGCGCCGGCAAATTCAACAAGCGGTTCATAAAGACCGAGAGCCGAAAGTATAACACCGGAAACAACAAATCCCACAAGAATTCGCGCCGGGGTAAGCTTTGTTTTATCAATAAAAATCTGTCCGATTGCGCAGATTATTCCGCCGATTACAAAAGCTTTTATATATTCCATCAGAAAATTCCCCCTTTTTCCGAAGAAAAACAAACCAGATGGGCAACCCCGGGAATAGTTTCGCCCTGCTGAACGCTTGTTGGGCTCATAAGAGCGCCGGTCGAAAGAGCGAGCACGCTTTTGAGCACGCCGTCACGCAGTTTTGGAAGGATGTGGCCGCTGAGCACGGAAGCTGAGCACCCACAGCCGGAAGCCCCGGAATCAACCTGTTGTTTTTCCCGGTCATAAAGCATAAGTCCGCAATCGTTATAGTTGTTTTTAAAGAAAAAACCCTCTTTTTCCAAAAGTTTGAGCATGAGATTTGAACCCACAAAGCCAAGATCTCCGGTGACAACAAGGTCATAATCGGAAGGATCTGTATAGGTATCTTTAAAAAACTGCGAAAGAGTTGCCGCCGCAGCCGGCGCCATTGCCGCGCCCATATTGTTCTGGTCGTTTATTCCAAGATCCTCAACGGTTCCGAAAGTTACCGCTTTGATAAGTGGCGAACAGGCGTTTCTTGAAACAATCGCTGCGCCGGCGGCGGTTGCTGTCCATTGGGCGGAAGGCGGACGCTGGCCCCCATATTCAAGAGGAAAGCGGTATTGCCGTTCCGCAGAGCAAAAATGCGAAGAAGCAACCGCAAGGCAGTTTTTTGCAAAAGAATCGGCAAAAACCGCCGAAAGCCCAACCCCTTCCGCAAAAGTTGAACAGGCGCCGTAAAGCCCGATATAGGGGATTCCGGAACCTCTTGCATTGAAAGACGAAGCAATACATTGGTTAAGAAGGTCGCCGGAAAAAATAAAATCCATGTCGGACATTTCGAGCCCCGCTTTTTTAAGGGCCTTCCAACAGGCAAGTTCCTGCATTTTGCTTTCGGCTTTTTCCCAGGTTTTTTCGCTGAAGCGGGAATCGTCGCTTATAATATCAAAATCCGGACCAAGTGGACCTTCGCCCTCCTTTTTTGAACCAACCGCCGCGGAAGAAAGAATTCCAACGTCGGAATCTATGATTATCGTTTGTTTTCCGATTTTATGCGCCAAAAAATCACCTCATTTTAAAGGTAGTTTTTGCGGAAAAAAACATAATATTCATAAATGATTGGGGAAATATTGACAACAAAACTTGGCAATGATATACTTAAATTGCAAAGAAAACTTGGCAAAGGAGGCCGATTTTATGAATAAAGAAGAAATTTTGCGTAAAAGCCGTGAGGATTATTCCGAAAACGACGAAATGCTTAAAGAACATCAAAAAAGTATCCGGCCGATTTTTGCCGCGGTTCTGGTTGCCGCCTTTTTCCTTTTCTGGCTTGAAAAGAAATATCTCGAGGGAGAACTTATCAGCGAAAGCGTTATGATAATGGCCTGGGCGGTAATATCTGCGGAATGGCTCTATTCTTTTTATCTTTCCCGGAAAAAACTTTACCTCGTTCTCGGAATTTTGGGCGCGCTCGATTCGGTTTTAAAAGGTTACGAACTTTTTGAAACCGTAAAAAACCTTGTGTGAGGCAAAGCCCATGAAAGATTCGCTTGTTTTAAAAAACCGAATTCGCGAAATACGGTCCGAACTCGGTTATTCCCAGGAACAGCTTGCGGAAATGGTGGGAGTTTCCCGCAACACAATAAGTTCTATTGAAACCGGCCATTTCAGCCCAACGGCAAAACTTGCGCTGATCCTCTGCGTTGCCCTTAACAAAAAATTTGAGGAAATATTTTATTTTTAAAGAAAAAAGCGGAACAGATTTCTGTTCCGCTTTTTTTACATAATTTTCATAACCCAATAGATGATTCCGTAAGTGACGCTTGCAAGAACGCCATATACAACAACCGGCCCGGCTATTGAAAAAATTTTTACCCCAAGCCCAAGAACAAATCCCTCGCTTTTAAATTCCATAGCCGGGGCGACCACCGCGTTTGCAAAACCCGTTATGGGAACAAGCGTTCCGCCGCCCCCAAGCTTTGCAATTTTGTCGTAAATCCCGAAACCGGTAAGCACCGCGGAAATACCAATAAGCGTTATGGAACAAAAAACCGAAGCGGAAGGTGTGCCCATTCCAAGGCCGAGATAAAAATTAAGAATAAACTGCCCAAGGGCGCAAATTGCTCCGCCGATTAGAAAAGCGAAAGAAAGGTTTTTTGCAGATTTTGTTTTCGGAACCGCCTGTTCACCAAGTTTTTTATATTCGTCCGAGGAAAAAACCATTTTTCAAAAAAACTCCTTTTTGATTTTGTGTTTATTGTTCGGAAAAACGGAAAAAATATTCCCGAAAAATAAAAAAAACGGGGGATTGGAAATGAATAAAAAAAGAACGGCAGCAACAGGCACGGCTGCCGGAATTCTTAACGGGCTTTTCGGTTCCGGCGGAGGAACGGCCGCGGTTCCTCTTCTTAAAAAAAGCGGTTTTTCGCAAAAGGAAGCCCAGGCAACTTCGCTTTTGATGATGTTTTTTCTTTCGGCGGTTTCCGCCGGGATTTATTTTTTCGAGGGAAGGTTCGATTTTTCGGATGCGGCAAATTATATTCCGGGGGGAATTGCCGGGGCGGCAATAGCGCCGGTTGTTTTCAAAAAAATCGATCCGTTTTTCCTTAAAAAGATTTTTGGCGGGTTTCTTGTTTTTTCCGCCGGAAGAATTCTTTGGGGGATTTTTTCCGAATGGAAATTCTGATCGGGTTTGTTTCGGGGTTTGCCGGCGGGCTTGGAATTGGCGGCGGCGGAATTTTGCTGATGTATCTTACAGCTTTTGCCGGGACCGAACAGCTTTCCGCCCAGGGAATAAACCTGATCTTTTTTCTTCCAACGGCGGCAGTCGCGCTTTTTGCCCATATAAAAAACGGTTTTGTAAAATGGAAAACCGCCCTTTTTTCAATGATTTTTGGAATACCGGGAGTATTTTTGGGATATTTTATTGCAAGCGGTATAGATAAAACCCTTTTAAAAGCGGTTTTTGCTCTTTTTCTCCTTGCAATAGGTGTTCGGGAACTTTTCAGCGGAAGAACAAAAGAATGAATAATAACCTTATAAAAGGCGGAAGAAGAACCAAAAGATTTTTCCCAGCGGAAAAAGCTTTTATAAAAAAGGAAAGGTTAAAAGAAAATTCCTTCCCGAAAAACTCCCCGGAAAAATAAGGTTCGGTATAATCGAAAGAAAAAACTTCCCCGGAAGAAAAACCGCTTTTTTCGGTGCGGCGGTTTATAAGTTCAAAAGCAAAAACAAGAACAAGAAAAAGAACAAGAACCGAAAGGCTCAGTGCAAAAGCCCTTTTAAAATATTCCGACAAAAAAACGCCACCTTTCATAAAACAAAGGTTTGGCGTTTTATTAAATGTTTATTCAGAAAAAAGCTCAAAAAGCGCGTTTCCCAAAAGCTCCGCGGAATATTTCGCTTCCTCAAGGGTGTTTCCCGTTGCGCCGATTTCTATTAAAAGAAGCCCGGGGGAAAGATCCATATTGTATTTTCTGTAATCGAAAAGAATCGGCCGGCAAATTCCGGGATAAAGTTCCTCAAGTTTATCTGCAAGGGCAGCGGCAAACCGAAGATTTTCCCAATAATCCGGCATATCCATCGTTCCGTCGTCACAGCCGGCGATTATCATAATCTGGGCGGCTTTTCTTCCGCCGATTTCTGCGGCGGGTTTTATTATTTCCGTTTGAGAAGGTTCAATGGCGTCCCGGTGGATATCAAGACAAACGCTTATTCCGGGGTTTGCTTCAAGATGTTTTGAAACAGTAACGGCGCTTCGCTGGTACGAACCTTTATAACCCGGGTCGTCGTGCATGGTTCCGTCATGTATTACGCCGATTCCTTTTTCGGCAAGAACCGCCGTAAGGGAATCTCCTACGGAGATCATATTTTCGTCCGGGTCGGTGCTTCGCCATGTTCCGGAAAGATCGAAATAACTGCGGTCTTCCGGCTCATATCCTTCCGTCGCATGGGTATGATAAATTAAAACAGAAGGGGTTCCTTCGAGGGAAAGGCTGTGGGGAACGCCGAGCTTTGAAAGGATTTTTTCCCTGCTGTGTGAAGTGCAGTTTTTAATAATCGCGTTTTTATATGCAATATAAATTCCGCCGTCCTTTGCGGAATATTGGGTTTCGGTAATTTTTCCTCTTCTGTTTTCCGGAACATCCCGAAGGATATATGGTTCTTCGGGGAAAAAAGCCGCGCCGCTGTTTTCTTCTTCCGTATTTGGTTCTTCGGTTTCCGGAAGAAGCGGTGTTTCCTCTTCCGAAAGCGGAGTTCCAAGAATTTCGATTGCGCTTCCCGGGGAAGCAAAAGCAAGGGCATAGTAAAAAAAGCTGCCGCCGTTTTCCGCAAGGGAAAAAATAAGGTTTATTCCTATAAAACAGCAAAAAACGCCGAAAACGGTCCGAAGAAAAAAAGAAACCCCGGCGAAAAGTTTCTTTTTTGTTTCTTTCGGCAGAAAAAGAAACTTTCTTCTCTTGTCCATAAAAAATCATCCCCAAGCAGCTTTTTCAATGCAATATATTCCCGGCGATTAAGAAAAATTCGTAAAAGAACAAAAAAACGGACGTCCGCAGGAGCGGGCGCCCGTTTTTTTGTTCTTTTTAAATTTCAAGTTCTCTTCCGAAACGGAAGGACCAGATTATTGCGGAAGAAACTTCTTTTCCAAGGCTTTCGGAAAGAAGCCGGCGGTACATTTCAAGCTGGGCCGAATAGCGAAGCCGAAGTTCTTCAATTTCTTCAACATAGTCCGTTTTGTAGTCAACGATAATAAGCTTTCCGTTTTCTTCAAAAACACAGTCCGCAACGCCCTGAACGGTAATTTTGTCCTCTTCAGAAGCGCCTTCATATCCAAGTTCCCCGGCGGGGATTCCCCGGACAAAACGAAGTTCGCGCCAAACTTTCGGGGAATTTTTTATCCTTCCGAAAAGTTTGCTTTCAAAAAATGCCGAAACTTTTCGCGGGTCGATGGAATCCGCCTGTTTTTCGGTTATGAATTTTTTTTCAAGAAGCCGTGCAATTTCTGCCTTTGGGTTTGCTTTGGCAAGTTCAAAATCGCAGAACTGCATAAAGGTATGCAAAGCGGTTCCTCTGTCCGCGCCGGAAAGTTCGCCGCCCATGGGTTTTGCGGAAAAAAGAAGCTTTTTGTGCATTTCCTGATGAGTAAGGGCGGAAACTCCGGCCTTAGCCGGGATTTTTTCGGAAGCAGCGAAGGGATATTTCCATTTTTCCCTTTCGATAAGGGAAAAATAAAGGTTTTCGTCCGGAAGAACGAGAACATTTTCCTCCGCGGAAATTTCCTCTTCCTCTCTTTCGCCGGAAACAATTTCAAAGTTCCAATTTGTTTCGTCCCCGATTACAAATTTATCCTCAAGCCCGGCAATATTGCGGAAATGTTTTGCGTTTGGGTGGCGCAAAAGCGCGGAAAGAATCCAATCCGATTCGGATTTTGCGGAAATTACCGAAAAAGCATCAAAAACCTTTCCGCATCTTGCTTTGGAAGCAAGGGAGGAAAGATAGCCTTCACAATCCTTTTTGCAGCAGGTGATGATAAGATTTTCTTTCGGCCTTGTAAGTGCAACATAAAGTATTCTCATTTCTTCCGCGAAGGAATAGCGCCGAAGTTCATGGCGCAGAGCATATTGGGGTACGGTTGTATATCTTGCGCCGGAAACGGAATCTCTTGCGGGGCAGGCAAAGCCAAGTTCCGGATGGAGAAGTGTCGTTTCGGAATTGTCGGTGCGGAAATTTCTTCCGGTGTCGCAAAGAAAAACAACCGGAAATTCAAGACCTTTTGAACCGTGGACGGACATTATTCTTACGCAATTTCCGCCGTCGCCGGAAGAACCGGCGGGTTTAAGGTCTGCGTTTCTTTCTTCAAGCCGCCCGATAAACCTTACAAAGGAAGAAAGCCCATGTGCGCCGTTTTTCTCCCTGTCTGCGGCGTATTTTATAAGAAGCCGAAGGTTCGCAAGCTTAAGTTCCCCTCCGTCGCAGCTTCGCATTACCTGCGGGAAGGAAGTTATATCATAAAGTTTTTCAATAACGGTGTCGCTCCGCTCATAAGCGGCGGCCTTCCGCAGGGAATCAAGGACGGAAACAAAGTTTTTTGCCTTTTCGTTTCCGTTTTCCGCGGCGGATTTTACGGAAGAATAAAGCGGAAGTTTGCGGCTTTCCGCACGGATTTCTGCAAGTTCGTCCGGGGTGAAAAGAAACATTTCCGAAAGCATCGCGCCCGCAAGCGGAATATCCAAAAGGGGATTATCCACAGCTTTAAGAACGTTTATAACCGCGGCAATTTCCGGTCTTGAAAGAAAACCTTTGTCCTTTTCACTTCGGCAGCCTATTCCGCGGTTTCTGAGCGCGGAAAGAAAAACCTCTGCGCGGCCTTTTGCCGCACGGAAAAGAATACAAATATCCGAATAACGGAGCGGCCTAAGGTTCCCTTTGTCGTTAACAAGGGTTCCGGAGGAAACCATTTTTGCAATTTTATCCGCAACCGCTTTTGCTTCGGAACGCACAGGGTCGTTTTCTGCTTCGATAAGCAAAAATTCGTTGCGGATCGCGGCGCTTTCCGGAAAAACCGCTTCCGGAATCAGCATTTCGGATTCGTCATATTCAATTTCTGCGGATTCGGAAGACATTATCTGGCGGAAAATAAAGTTGACCGCACCGGCGATGTTCTTTCTGCTGCGATAGTTTTTTCCAAGAATAACCGTCGCGGGAAAATTTCCGCTTTTTTTAAGCAAAGGCCAGTTTTTGCGTTTTTCAAGAAAAAGCTCCGGCATCGCCTGGCGGAAACGGTAGATGCTTTGTTTAACGTCGCCCACGAAAAAAAGGTTGTTCCCACGGGAAATGGTGCGGAAAATCGTATCCTGAACTTTGTTGTTGTCCTGACATTCGTCAACAAGAATATAATCGAATTTTGCGGAAATATTTTCCGCAACGTCGGTTGGAACATATTCTCCCTTTTCGTTTTTTTCGGTAAGAAGCGAAAGGGTAAGCTGTTCAAGGTCGGTGTAATCAAGAAGGCCTTTTTCCCGTTTAAGTTCACGGAAACGGCGGTCATATTCAAGGGTAACTTCCGAAAGGCAGGAAAAATATTTTCGCAAAGCGGAAATATCCTCGGAAAATTCAGAACCGGTAACGCCGAATTCCTTCGCAAGGGTCTTTTTAATGATTCCTGTGGAACCGTAATATTCCCCGCGGATGTTTTCAACAGATTTTTTAAAATCTTCGTCAATTCCTTTGACCCTTGGGCGGCTTATAAAACCGGGGTTAAGAACGGAGGTCCGGAAGGAATCCCAATTGCCTTCATTACACCGCCCAAGAAGTTTTTCAAGAACAAAAGCGTCATCCCGGAACATGTTTGCATATTCGTCGCAGCCGTATTCAAGGGATTTTTCAGCCATGAAAAGCGCTTTTTTATAATAATATCCAAGCACGGAAGAAGCATAGTCGAAAAGGGCCTTGCCCCAAATCGTTTCCCCTGCGGGGAGATCCGGGTTATAAATAAAAAGCTTTTCGGAAAGCCAATCCTCATAATAGGGCATGGCGCTTATAAATCGGTAAAGGGTGAGCACCGCATCCGAAAGGCTCGAATCGTCCCTTCCTGCACCAAGAGTTTCCGAAAGTTCCGCAAAGGTTTCGTCCCCTTCGGAATAGAATTTTTCAATGGTATCCTCAAGGGCGGCAAAAGAAATATCCGCCGCCTCATCCTCATCCGCAATGGCAGGATCCGGCATTATTCCGAGAAGGCTCGTGTTTTCCCGGATAACTTCGGAACAGAAGGAATGTATGGTTCCGATATGAGCACGCTCCATAAGAAGAAGCTGGCGGCTTAAAAGAGGATCCCCCGGTTTTTCGAATGCAAGGCGCGAAAGTTCCTCGTTTATGCGGCTTCGCATTTCTGCCGCCGCAAGTTTTGTGAAGGTAACGATAAGAAGCCTGTCCGCATCAACCGGTTTTTCCGGGTTTGTGAGCATGCGGATTACCCTTTCAACAAGAACGGCGGTTTTTCCGCTTCCTGCGGCGGCGGAAACAAGAATGTTGCCGCCGAAAGAAGTAATTGCCGAAAGCTGGTCGTCGTTCCAGATGCGTTCAGACATTCCCATCACCGCCTTTCACTTTTTCAAAAAATTCGTTTTTCTTAAAGGTTTCGTGCTCAACAAAGGGCGCGCTGTCGCTTCTGCGGCAAATTGCCTTGTAACGGCAATAATCACAGGGGGAACTGTTGTTTTTCATAAACGGAACCGCACAGATTTTACCGGAAGAAAGCTCGCCGGCGATGTTTATGAGCAGGGAATCAATGTGTTTTTTGATAACACCAAATTCCGCAAGGCTTGCAACGGATTCAGATTTATCGATTTTGTTCTGCTTAACGGGAATATAAATTCCCCCAAGGCCCGGTTCCATTGCGTCGAGCACCTTTGGATCATCAAGAAGAAGGCCGTTCATGCGGAAATTCTTTCTTCTTGCGTCGTCAACCTGTTCCGGAGTGTCGTTTCTTTCTTTTTTGAGCACGGAGTTTTTTGCCGGCATATAAAGAACCCCGGAGGGAACCGCGCCGGAAAGGCCTTTTTTGCCCGCGGTTTGGATCGAGAAAAGATAAACCAGCATCTGGATGTTAATTCCGTAATAAACGTCGCAAAGAGCAAAATCTTTCGAACCGGTTTTATAATCGACAACTCTTACATAGCGCTCGCCGTCTTTTTCGAGCACGTCAACTCTGTCAATGGTGCCTTCGACAGAAATTTTTCTTCCGTCGGGGGTTTCAAGCTGGTAAAAACCGACGTTTTCGCCGCCAAGAGGTTCTTCAAAAGCATAGGGAACAAATTCGGAATGGAAAAATTCTTCACCCAATCTTTTAAGAAGCCTTGTTACAAAGCCGGCGGTTCGCCGGAAAAGATACATAAAACGTGCGGTTTTTCCTTTTTCGCTGCCCATAACGCTGTCAAGATACTCCTTGAGCACCAAATCGACCTCTGCCCGAAGCTCTTCATCGGAAAGAACGGCAAGTCCGCGCCCGCCGAATTTCGGAATCAGCAGACTGAGCACATGGTGGATAAGCGTTCCGGCCGAAAGGGGAGAAAGCTCCGCTTTCTGCCTTTCTTTGAGCACAAGGCCGGATTTTATGAAATATGAAAAAGGGCACTGGCTGTAAGTATCAAGCTTTGTGGGCGAAAAACGGAAGTTTTTTCCGAAAAGATTTTCGGCGTTTTTTGCATCTTTAAGGGCAAAGTTTTCCGCCTCAACGGCGGTTCCAAGCTTTTGAGCACGCTCTGCCCAAAGTTCTTTTTCGGAAAAATATTTTTTAAGCGCTGCGCTTTCTCCGGTGTTGGAATTCCCGAAGGAAGCAAGGTGTTCAAAGGCAAAACTTTCGCTGCAAAGCCAAAAATCTTCACGGAATCCGGAAGTTGATTCTTCCGGAAGAGCGCCCACAGCGTCCCTAAGCCTTCCGATGAGCACGGAAGGGCTTTGTTCCTCGGAAGAAATGTCACAGCCGGGATATGAAGCAAAAACCTTTTCGGAAGCGCTTGTAAAAGCGGTGTAAGCGTACATTCTTTCGGAAAGAACGGCGTCGTTTTCTCCTTCCCCAAGGTCTATTCCTTCGTTTGCAAGGATCTTCCGTTCCTCATCGGTGAAAAGTGAATTTTCGGAAGGACGGGCGGGAAAGACCCCATCGCAAAGCCCGATTATAAAAACGGCCTTGATGTCCGAAGGGCGGATTCTGTCGGCGGTTCCGGCGGAAACGCAATCGAGAGTATGGGGAAGAACGCCGATTTCCGCCTGTTCTATAACAAATTCAAAAAGTTTGCTGATGTTGTCTTTTTCAAGGCGAACTCCACCGAGAGCGGAGCTGAAACGGTCCAAAGCGGAAACCGTGTAACTCCAAAAGGAATCAAGATTTTCTGCCGCGCCGGTTTCTCCGGAAGCGGAAAGCTCATCATAAAGCCTTCTTAATCCTTCGGTTACTTCACATTCGCAAAGATATTCGTAAAAAGCTTCAGAAAATTCCTTTCCGTCCGCGCCGAAAATTCTTTTTTTAAGTTTTTCAAGCGGTTTTATAATCCTTTCCCGAAGGGAATTAAGCCTTTCAAGAATTTCCGAATCGTCTTCCTGAAGTTCGCGAAAACCTTGGGGGCTTCCGGTAAAAGGTTCAAGAAAAAGCGGACCTTTTATGTTCCATACAAAACAATAATTTTCAAATTCCGAAATATCTTCTGTGGAAACCGGAAGAATTCCGGTTTTTAAAAGCCTTAAAACTTCGGAGGAGGAAAAATTTTCCCGCACAGCGGAAAGAGAAGCGGAAATAAATGCGGAAAGGGGGTGGGCCGAAAGGCTTTCGGTCCGGTCCATATAAAGTGGAATCCCCGCCCTGCGGAAAGCCGCAGGAAGAGCGTGTTCGTATGCGGAAAGATCCCTTGCAATAACCGCCATATCCCGCCAGCGGTAACCCTGTTCTTCAGCAAGGGAACGGGCCATTACCGCCACAAAATTTGCCTCGTCATAAGGATCGACCGCTTTTATGCAGCGAACTTCGCCGAAGTTCCGGCTTTTTTGCGCAGGATCCCGGAAGAAATTTTCCTCGATGTCGATAATTGCGCCGGGGCGGAGGTCGTTTTCTGCTTCGGCAAAAACGGGGGTCATAACCTTTGCGCCGGCTTCCCTTGCAAGTTTTTCAAGGCGCCCGGCGGTACGCTGGGTTTTTGAAAAAAGCCCCGTTCCGCCGGAAAGATCATAGACGGAATCGCAGCAAAGGCTTATTTCCACAAGCGGGGATTGGTTTAAAATTATTGAAAGAAGTTTATATTCGCTTCCGGTAAATCCGGTGAAGTTGTCGATAAAAACCGCTTTTTCGCTGAAAAAATCGTTTTCCGAAAGTATGTCGCAGGCGCGTTTTATATCCGAAAGAGGGTCAATATAGCTTTTTTCAAGCATCGCATTATAAAGTTCAAAAATTACCGAAAGATCTTTTGCTTTTCTTCCGATAATTCCGCCCTTTTCGGCAATTAAGGCAAGTTCCGAAGGGGCAACCGCCGCGTTTTTAAGTTCGTTATCCATTGAAACAAGTTTTTTAATAAAAGCGGTTCCGTGGATGTTTTTTCTGTAATAATCAAGTTCATCTGCGCAGGAGGAAAGAGCCGCCCCCATAAGAAGAAGCTTTGTTGTGTCGTCGGTATATTCTCCGGCAAGTCCGCCGAATTTTCTGAAAATGCTGTTGCAAAGGCGCGAAAAACCAAGCACCTCAACATTTCCGGCCTTTTCGGGACCGAGAAATTCATCAAGAAGCTTTTCGCTTTCGAAAGAATATTGTTCCGGAACAATGAGGATGGAGGAACTTTCCTTCGCGATATCTTCATAAAGCATTTTTCGCCGGGCTTCGCCGTTTGTTCCGATTATGAAACGCAGCATTTTTTCACCGCCTTTTAAAAAAGGATCTATATAAAATATAATAACATATTTATAACGAAAAGTGTAGTACAGGTGCCGTCAGAAACTTATAAAAAAAGCGCTCCATCAAAAAAATGATGAAGCGCATTATTTTTTAATTTTTATTAACCGAACCAATCTTCAAAGATGTTTCCAAAGCCGCTTCCGCCGCTGTTGTCGTCATCATCGTCGTTGCCCCAGAAATTATCTCCGTCGCCCCAAAGTCCGCTGGAATCTCCGTAACATCTGGTGCAGTTTCCGGGGATGTTGTTCTTTTTATACCAACCGATTTTGGTTTCGGAACAGGCGGGACCCGCAAGATCGCCGGAAGCTGTGCAGTAAGTTGCGGAAACAACGTTGGTGCTTTCCGGGAAGGTAATGCTTGGGTCTTCGCCCTGCATAACCTGTTTCATAATTGCCTGCCAGATTACCGGGGTGGGGTAGGAATTGTATCTGATCTCTTTCATTCCTTCGGAATATCCAAGCCAGCAAACGCCGAGATATTGGGGGGTCATTCCCACAAACCAAAGGTCGGTGTTGTCGGATGCAGAACCGGTTTTGCCCGCAACGGTGAAACCGGGGATCTGTGCGGTGGAGTTTGCGGTACCGTATTGTCCGTAAACAACTTCCTGACAAAGTTTGTTGAGGATCATGGAAGTTTCGGCGGAAATAACGCGTTCCGGTGCGGTGTTTGCGGTAAGAATAACCGCGCCTTCGCTGTCAAGAACCTTGGTGTAGGAATGGGGCTCGATATAAAGTCCGCCGTTTCCGATCATCTGGTAAGCTCCCGCAAGTTCAATGGGGGAAACACCTTGTGTGAAAGAACCGAGAGCCATCGGCGCGACAGAAACGTCGTTATTTGCTCCGGTTTCAACAAGGGTTGTGATATGAAGCTTTTGGGTAAGGAAATCGAAAACAGTTCTTGGGGTAAGAAGTTCAACAAGTTTTACGGGAATAGTGTTGATGGAACGGGCAACCGCCGTTCTTACGTCAACGTCGCCCATATATCCCGCAAAGTAGTTGATGGGCCAGTCGGCCTTAAAGGTTGTGCTTCCAACCGTTTCGCCGGCTTTATAAATCGGTTCGTCGGTGATAACGGTGGAGAAGGTGATAAGGTCGTTTTCAATGGCAAGAGCATAGGAAGAAATGGGCTTTATTGTAGAACCTATATGTCTTTTGCCGTGCGCCGCAATATTGAAAAGACGGGAACCGGTTTTTTCACCTTTTCCGCCGACAATTGCAACAACTTCGCCGTCATAGTTAAGAATTACAAAAGCGGAATCCGGCTGAACTTCGTTTCTTACCTTCGGGAAGCCGTCCGGGTTTTCGTAATAATCCTCAACGATCTGCTGGATCCTGTTATCAACGGTTGCATAAATTCTGTAACCGCCGTTATAAAGGTTATATTCGGCGGTCTTTTTGTCCCATCCGTATTCGTCCATAAGGTCGCCGACAACGTCGTCGATTACGTAATCGATGAACCAGGAAGTGTATTTTCCGCTTTCCTTTCCGGTAACCTGACCTTTTGAAGTTACAATATCAACTTCGCAGAGAACGTCGTATTCCTCGCGGGTGATATATTTGTTTTCAAGCATTTCGCCGTAAATATATCCCCGGCGTTCCTTGTTGTTTTCCGGATGGCCGAAAGGCTCAAAAATACTGGGGTTGTTGGTGATGGCAATAAGTCCGGCGCATTCCGGAAGGGTAAGTTCCGAAATATCTTTGTCGTAATACATATTTGCCGCCGCCTGAACGCCCTTTGTATTGTAGCCGAGAGCGATTACGTTGAGATAGGCCTCAAGTATCTGCTGTTTGGAATATTGTTTTTCAAGAGCAAGGGCGTTGAAAATTTCCTTTACCTTACGGTCAATTCGGACTTCGTCCGCGCCGGTTACGTTCTTGATAAGCTGCTGGGTAATGGTGGAACCGCCGCCGGAATCGCCGCCGGTAAGAAAGCTTAGAGTTGCCTGGATAGTACGGGCAAAGTCAACTCCCTGGTGCTGCCAGAATCGCTTATCCTCCGCCGCAACAACGGTGTCGATAAGATAATCCGGAAACTGGTCATAATCCGCCCAGATAAGTTTTCCGCTTTCGCCGTAAAGTTTTGTATCTTCAACATAAACTCCGGTTTCGGGATCCTTGGTGTAAATTATTGTTGTGTAGCTCAGCTCAAGCTGATCAAGGTCAACAACGTCCGCGTCATCGACCATTCCGAGAATAACGGTTGCAAGAACACATCCGATGATACATCCGCTTATAATGATAACGGAAAACACCGTTACAATGGCTCTTCCGAAAAAGCGGAAAAAACCTTTAATGATTTTTAGCCAAAGCGGAGTTTCTTTGGGCTGATCATTGTTCTTTTTATTTTGCATTTATCTGTCCTCCTTTTTAGAGGTGAAATGAAAGCATGAATAACCGTAGGGACCGCTGTCCGCAGCGGTCCGCAGAACGTCGGGGACGACGTTCCCTACGGAAACAGGGTTTATAAATTATATTATACCTCACCAAATGATTATTTGGTGAACAACCTGTTAAAAATAGGTTATGGAATATTCCGGAAAGGGGTTTTTATGAAAAATGGAACATAGTTTTGCCGCGGCAGCCGCCGCACTTTTGCTAACCGGAGCAATTGTAACCGGTTTTTTCGCTTTGGAAGATTATTTTTCCCAAAAGGAAAAAACTGTTTCCGAAGAAACTGCGGTTTCTGCTTCAAAAGAGGAACAGCAAGAAGCGGTTCTCGGAATCTTTGAAGGAAAACTTGCCCTTTTTGTCGGCAAAAGCCCTTATCCGAACGTAATTTACGATTTTTTCGTAAGAAATCTTCCGAAGGAAGATTTTGAACGGCTTTCGGAAGGAATTTTGGTTTCTTCCGAAAGCGAACTGGAATCTCTTCTTGAAGATTTTATGTCATAGTTTATAGCCCCTCAGAGGAGGGGCTGTCTGCGAAGCAGACCGGGGAGGGATGATCCCTGACAAATATTCAATCGCACATTGCGTTTTCAGATAATCCCTCCTTCGTCATTTCCTCGCGGAAATGCCACCTCCTCCTCTGAGGAGGTTTTTACATCGGAGAAGCCCTTTTATCAGTCAATAAAATCTTTGAGTTTTTTGCTGCGGCTGGGGTGGCGGAGCTTGCGGAGAGCTTTTGCTTCGATCTGACGGATACGTTCACGGGTTACGTTAAATTCCTTGCCAACTTCTTCAAGGGTTCTGGGTCTTCCGTCATCAAGACCGAAACGAAGGCGAAGAACTTTTTCCTCTCTGGGGGTAAGGGTTTTGAGAACGTCCGCAAGCTGCTCTTTAAGAAGAGTGTGGGAAGCTGCGTCTGCCGGTGCCGGAGCATCGTCGTCGGGAATAAAGTCGCCGAGATGGCTGTCTTCCTCTTCGCCGATAGGGGTTTCAAGGGAAACCGGTTCCTGCGCAACTCTCATGATTTCACGCACTTTGTCGGTGGGCATATCAAGTTCTGCGGCGATTTCTTCGGCGGTGGGTTCGTGGCCGTTCTGGTGAAGAAGCTGGGAACTTACTTTTTTAACTTTGTTGATGGTTTCAACCATGTGTACCGGAATACGGATTGTTCTTGCCTGGTCGGCAATAGCTCTGGTAATAGCCTGGCGGATCCACCATGTAGCATAGGTGGAGAATTTAAAACCTTTTGTGTGATCAAATTTTTCAACCGCTTTGATAAGGCCAAGGTTGCCTTCCTGAATAAGGTCAAGGAACTGCATTCCGCGTCCGACATAGCGTTTTGCAATGGAAACAACAAGACGGAGGTTTGCTTCGGAAAGGCGTTTTCTTGCTTTTGCAGCAACGCCGGGTTCGCCGCTTGCCATCTGTTCCGCAAGTTCAACTTCCTCGTCGGGAGTAAGAAGCGGAACGCGTCCGATTTCTTTAAGATAAACTTTTACCGGGTCGTCGATGTTGATGCCTTCAATAATGGTGCCGTCTTCGTCGATGGTGTCGTTTTCAACGTCGGAAAGATCGAAATCAAGGTCTGCGGTTGCGGAAAAATCTTCGATAATTTCGATATTGTTGCTTTCAAGAATGTCGTAAAGCTTATCGACCTGTTCAACTTCAAAATCCATCTCTTCGATGAAATCGGTTATCTCCTTGGTGGTAAGCTTGCCTTTGGATTTTCCGTTTTCAATAAGTTCGGAAAGAGTCATTTTCTTTTCTGCCATTTTAAAATTCCCCCTGAAAAAAATATCTATGTTGGTTTGTGGGTAACTTGGTAAGAATCGGAAGCCTTCCCAGAGGGGAAGGTGCCGAGTGAAACGAGGCGGAAGAGGGATTTTACCCAAGCCTTTGTTTCACATTCTGGTCAATATAAGCGCAGGAATTTTCAAAATTGCGGTCAATGTCCTTGTTCAAAAAACGAAGAACTTTTATTCCGCAGTTTTCGAGATATTCCGTGCGTTCATTATCGTATTCTATTGAATCGGGAATATAATGCTGCGCGCCGTCGATTTCTATTGCAAGTCTTGCCTTCCTGCAATAAAAATCAACAATATAATTTCCAATCACAACTTGCCGCCGGAAAGAAATTTCGTATGAATTCAAAAAATCGTACCACAAATGCTTTTCCTGCGTTGTCATATTCTTTCGGAGTTCGTGAGAATTACTGCGCAGATCTTCATTTGCTCTATAATTTTTTGGCATTGCTTTCCCTCTTTCGTCACAGCCGCCGGCTGTGCCACCTTCCCCTCTGGGAAGGCAAGTTATTTCTTCGCTTTTCTCATTTTTTCTATATAAGCCGCAAGTTCCGCGCCGGAAAGTTCGCCGATTTCCTTGTCGCTTTTCTTTTCCTTAAACCGGATAATTGTCTTTGCGGATTCAGCGGCGTCTTCTGCGGAATATCGGTGCTCGCGGGCAAGGTTTGCAAGTTTTGCAATAATTCCTTGCTGCTCAAGAGTAAAATCCCCGCCGAAAAGGGTAAGCGAAACTTCAAAACCGGTGCTCAAAGTGCTTAAAAGCTTCTCGTAAAAAAGCCCATAAAGTTCACAGACAAAATCTTTCGGAGAAACTATCGTGCTAACGGTGCTCAAAGCTTCCGGATTTCGCATCAGCGAACCGAGAAGCCTTTCTTCCGCAGAAGCGGAAGCAGGGTTCCGGAGTTTTTCCGGAACAGCGCCGCCGAAAGTTGAAGCCTGGGCGCTTTGCCCAAGAACAGCCCGGTTGCCTTCGGCCCTTGCTCTGCGTTTGATCTTTGTCTGCACCTGGGTTAGGATTCCCTCTTTCGTGGTGCCGTAATCCCGGGCAAGCTTTGCCGCCCAAACTTCCCGCTCAAGCGGATTTTTCATATCCGCAAGAAGCCCGACTGCATCTTTAAGGGCGGAAATTTTTCCTTCGGGCGTTTCGGTGTCATATTTTGCACCGATTTTTGAAAGTTCATATTCAACCGAACCTGCGCTTTGTTCAATAAGTTTTTTGAACCGCGCCCCGCCGAATTTTTTGATATATTCGTCCGGGTCCTTTGCGTCCGGAATCGAAAGAACCTTTGCCCGGATCCCAACTTCATCAAGAAGCCCGATAGCGCGTTTTGTTGCTTTCTGTCCGGCTTCGTCCGAATCATAAGCAAGAACCGCTTCTTCAACGTAAGAGGAAGCAAGCCTGCATTGGTCGGAAGTAAGCGATGTTCCGAGGGAAGCAACCGCTTCGGTAAAGCCCGCCTGGTGCATCGCGATAACGTCCATATATCCTTCACAAAGGATAAGCCGTTCAAGCTTTTGTTTTTTCGCAAAGTTGAGGGCAAAAAGGTTTTTTGTTTTTTTGAAAACCGGAGTATCCGGCGAGTTGTAATATTTCGGGCCGTCGCCGCTCATTTTTCTTCCGCCGAAACCGATAACGTTTCCCCTAAGGTCGATTATCGGGAACATTACCCTGTCCCGGAAAATGTCGTAATAGCGGCCGCTTTTGTTGCTTTTGCGGGAAAGCTGGGCGGCTTCCATGTCCTCATAACGGTAACCTTTCGATGCAAGAAGATCGGTAAGCCTTGTCCAATCGTTCGGCGCATAGCCAAGACCGAAATGCTTTATGGTTTTCGGTTCAAGTCCCCTTCCAAGAAGGTAATCCAAGGCGTTTTTCCCGTTCGGCGCCATGAGTTCGGAAAAATAAAAACGGGCGGCTTCCCGGTTCATTTCAAGGATTTTTGTTTTTAAAAGAGCCGTTTTATCCTCTGCCGCATCTTCCGGAACGTTCATCCCGGCCCGCTGGGCAAGGAATTTTATGGCTTCGACATATTCAAGATTTTCAATTCTGCGGATAAAACCGATAACATCTCCGCCGGCTCCGCAGCCGAAACAATAGAACGACTGGCTTTCGGGATAAACGGTGAAGGAACCGGTTTTTTCCGAATGAAAAGGGCAGAGCCCGGTGGAAATTCTTCCGCGCTTCCGAAGCTGAACGTAGCTTGAAACAACGGATTCGATATCACAGTTCATTTTTAATTCTTCAATAAAACTTTGGGGAATCATGGGCCCGCCTCCTTTCATAAAATGTGCAATGCAAAATGCAAAGGGCAAAATTAATTATGCATTATGCGCTCTGCATTCTGCGTTGTTTCATTCCCTGCTCCAGCCTTTCGGAACAAAGAAATCGTTATAAAGTTTGATTGCGTAACGGTCGCTCATTCCGCTGATGTAATCGCAAACCGCTCTGTCAAGGCCGTCGCGCATGGCTATTGCCTGATATTCCGCCGGAAGGGCGTTTGCATTTTCAAGGAAAAATTCATAAAGAGCTTTAACAAGGGCTTCGGCCTTGTGCTCCTGTGATTTTGCAACAGGGTTGGTGTAAACAGCCGAGAACATGAATTCTTCAAGAAGCTTGCTTGCTCCGGCAACTTCCGGCGCCATTTTTATGTCGGTGTCGGAATTTTCGATAACGGAGGTTATCATTTTTGCAAGGCGCGGGGTTGCTCCTGTTCCAAGAATTTCACGAACTTCCGCCGGAACGGCTTCCTCTGTAAGAACACCGGCGCGGACTGCATCCTCATAATCGTGGTGAGCATAGGCAAAATGGTCCGCCAGCTTAACAAGTTTTCCTTCCGGGGTGTCCGCTTCTTTTCCTTTGGTGTGGCAAACGATTCCGTCCCTTACTTCATAAGTAAGGTTAAGACCGTTTCCGTCCCTTTCAAGAACATCGATAACCCTAAGGCTCTGTTCATAATGGCGAAAACCGCCGGGAGCAACTTCGTTGAGAGCTCTTTCGCCTGCGTGGCCGAAAGGGGTGTGCCCAAGGTCATGGCCAAGAGCTATCGCTTCCGTAAGGTTTTCGTTAAGGCGGAGCGCAACGGCCATTGTTCTTGCAATCTGGGCGACCTCAAAAGTATGGGTAAGCCTTGTGCGGTAATGGTCGCCTTCCGGGCTTAAGAAAACCTGGGTTTTGTGCATAAGGCGGCGAAAAGCCTTGCAATGGATGATTCTGTCCCTGTCCCGCTGAAAATCAGTTCTTATCCCGTCGGATTCAAGAGGAAAAAGCCTTCCTTTTGTTTCTGCGGAAAGGGTTGCCATTGGCGAAAGAGTTTTGCGCTCAAGCTGTTCGGTCATTTCGCGGACGTTCATTTTTCAGCCGCCTCCTTTTCGAAAAAAAGTCTTACATATACTATATACGTCAAAATTTTCAAAAAACCTTCTTTTTAATTAATAAAAAGAAAATTTATTTGCAAAACAGTTCATCTTCCTCCCATTTCATGGGATTTTCGAAGATGTATTCTGAAATTTCATCATAAGCCGCCTGATTGCGGATTATTTCATCGTAAAAAGATTTTTGCCAGAGTTTGTTGCGTTCGTTTTCCGGAACGAATTTGTTGTATTCCCTTGTTATCGAGGATTTGAAACCGCGCACCAACGAATGTAGGGAACGTCGTCCTCGACGTTCCGTTTCATCATTTGTTTGCGGTTGGTTTTTTATGACGATTATTCCGTGAATATGATTCGGCATCAGGCAAAACCAATCCGTTTCAATGTTTTTATCAATTTCGGACATTTTTATCCACGACCGCAAAACAATTTCACCAATTACGGTGGGAACCATTTTTTGCGGAACGCCGGGGACGGCGTTCCCTACGGTGGCCAATACGCATTTCCTCTCATGCGTGCATATCGTCACAAAATAATACCCGCTTTTGCTGTAATCGTATCCTGGCAAACGATGCTGTTTCCTTTTCGGAAGATCTTCCGGTTTAATCATCGTCCAGTTTGAGCACCGCCATAAATGCTTCCTTCGGAAGCTCGACGGAACCTATGCGGCGCATTTTCTTTTTACCTTCCTTCTGTTTTTCAAGAAGCTTTTTCTTTCGGGAAATATCGCCGCCGTAGCATTTTGCAAGAACGTCCTTGCGGAGCGCTTTGATAGTTTCTCTTGCGATGATTTTTCCGCCTATTGCAGCCTGGACCGGAACTTCGAAAAGCTGGCGGCTTATGTTGTCGCGGAGCCTTTCGACCATTCTTCTCGCTCTGGGATAAGCGTTATCCGCAAAGACCATCATGGAAAGAGCGTCAACCATTTCGCCGTTCAGAAGAATATCGAGTTTAACAAGTTTACTTGCCTTGTAGCCGCAGGGTTCATAGTCGAAAGAAGCGTAGCCTCTGGTGCGGCTTTTAAGAGCATCAAAAAAGTCGTAGATTATTTCGCCAAGGGGAAGTTCATAATGAACTTCGCAGCGGTCCGCTTCAAGATATTTTGTATCCTTATAAATTCCGCGGCGTTCCTGACAAAGTTCCATAATGCTTCCGATATACTGGGTCGGGGTGAAAATGGAAGCCCTGACATAAGGTTCCTCGGTGGAATCGATTATCGCGGGGTCCGGATAGTTTGTGGGGTTGTCAAGTTCAAGGGTGCGTCCGTCGTTGAGATGGAGTTTGTAAACAACGCTGGGCGCAGTTGTGATAAGGTCAAGGTTATATTCTCTTTCAAGACGCTCGAGAATAACTTCCATATGGAGAAGTCCAAGGAATCCGCAGCGGAAACCGAAACCGAGAGCCGCGGAAGTTTCCGGTTCAAAGCTCAGGGAAGCGTCGTTGAGGATAAGTTTTTCAAGTGCATCGCGAAGGTCGCCGTATTTTGCGCCGTCAAGGGGATAAATACCTGCATAAACCATCGGGTTGACCTTTTTATAACCCGGAAGCGGCTCGTCGGTGGGGTTTTCCGCAAGGGTAACGGTGTCGCCGACAGCAGTATCCGCAACGGTTTTGATGGAAGCGGTTATATAGCCGACTTCGCCCGCTTTGAGAACTCCGCTGGGAACAAGGCGGGTTGCGCCCATATAGCCTACTTCAACAACGTCAAATTCCGCGCCGGTTGCCATCATTTTTATACGGTCGCCGGAATGGAGCTCGCCGTCAACAACGCGGACATAAACGATAACTCCGCGGTAACTGTCGTAAATGGAATCGAAAATAAGCGCCTTAAGCGGTGCGTCGTCGTTTCCTTCCGGAGCGGGGATTCCTTCAACGATTGCTTCAAGAACGGAATGGATGTTAACTCCGGTTTTTGCGGAAATCTGCGGCGCATCAAGAGCGGGGATTCCGATAATATCCTCGATTTCGTGTGCAACTCTGTCCGGGTCTGCCGCAGGAAGATCGATTTTGTTGATTACCGGAACAATTTCAAGGTTGTGGTCAACCGCAAGATATGTGTTGGCAAGGGTCTGGGCCTCAACACCCTGGGAAGCATCAACGATTAAAACCGCGCCTTCACAAGCTGCGAGAGAGCGGGAAACCTCATAGTTGAAGTCAACATGTCCGGGAGTGTCGATAAGGTTGAAAATATAGTTGTTTCCGTCGTCGGCGGTGTAATCAAGACGAACCGCCCGGGATTTTATTGTGATTCCTCGTTCACGTTCGATATCCATATTGTCCAAAAGCTGTTCTTCCATCTCTCTGGGAGTTACAGCCTGGGTGTTTTCAAGAATTCTGTCGGCAAGGGTGGATTTGCCGTGGTCGATATGTGCGATTATGCAAAAGTTTCTGATGTTGTCGTTCGGCATTGTTTAAAAAAGCACCTCCTGTGCAAATTATACCAGTTTATATTTTACCACCCTTTAATATTAATTACAAATATTTTTTATAATATTATAAGGAAAATTTTAAAAAAATCTTTTCCGGAGGGCAGGTTCACCGCTTTACCGTAGGGAACGGTCTTGACCGTTCCGCCTTGCCTTCCCTCGGGGGAAGGTGTAAGCGAAGGTGACAGATGAGGGATAAACAATAACCCGAATGGCAGGCATTCTGTTTACTGTAGGGCGGGACCTTGCTCCCGCCCTAATAAAAAATCCCTCCACCGTCTTCGACGGTCCCCCTCCTCCTCCGAGGAGGTAAAAACACGGGCGGACAATATCCGCCCCTACAGAATTATGTCGATGTTTCTACAAATTTAATGTAGGGCGGGAGCTTGCTCCCGCCGCAATCCTATCCGGTTAGATTTATTCGCATTTTTTGCGGGGTCATCAGAATACAGCCGACAACCCATAAAGAATCCCCCAGTCTTTTTTAACCGCAAGCGGTTAAAAAATCCAGCCCCCTTTAGGCAAGGGGGCCTTTT
>JAFSEN010000077.1 GCA_017435745.1 Oscillospiraceae bacterium | reverse complement strand
TGAGATTGATACAAACGAAGCTATTGCAGAAAAAGTTCTTTCTCTTGCAGAAAAATATAATAAAAAAGTCTATGTTATAGTCGGAAACCTCAGCGTTATCGGAAAACGCCCGGATTTTTTAAGCAGAGTTGACTGCTATATATGCAACGAAATCGAAGCCGGAAAATTCTTTGAAATGAACCTCGAAAATTATTCCCCGGAACAGATGCTTGAAGTTGTTATTAAAAAATCTGCGGAACTTAAAGTTCCTTCAATGGTCGTAACAATGGGTAAAGACGGCGCCGTTTTCTATGACGGCCGCACCGGCGAACAGGGTCATTGCCCCTGCAACCCCTGTAATCTTGTTGATACAACCGGAGCAGGCGACGCTTTTCTTTCCGGAACAGTTATGGGACTTACCAGAGGTTACAGCCTTGAAAAAGCGGTTAAAGCCGGAACTTTCCTTGCTTCCGCAACAATTCAGGTTGCCGAAAGTTCCTGTCCTAAGAACCCTAAGTTCTTTGACCAGTTCGATGATTGATTTTTTTGGAATTATAACATAGGCAGACGCAAAACGTCTGCCTTTTTTCTTTTTTCGGAGGTTATTTTATGAATTTTGAAGAACTCTATAAAATTAAAGACGAATTTGAACAGATAAACCGCACTTACGATATTTTTGATGAAGAACACCGGCTTTGTTCAAAAGCCGCAAGGGTTGAATTTCTTACCACTGTAAAATATATCGAAAAATATCTTAAGCCGGGAATGAAAATTCTTGATATAGGCGCCGGCGCCGGTGAATACAGCCTTTATTTTGCAGAAAAAGGCTATGAAGTTTCCGCACTTGAACTTGCGGATAACAACATTGCCGCTTTTCGCAAAAGAATAAAAAAAGAGCATAATATCGAACTTGTTCAGGGCAACGCCGTTGATCTTTCGCGCTATCCCGACAAAAGTTTTGATATTGTTCTTGTGTTCGGCCCGCTTTATCATCTTCACAGTGAAAAGGACAGACAAAAAGTCATTGCGGAAGCAAAACGCGTTGCAAAAGACGAAGCCGTTCTTTTCTTTGCATTCATCGGAAACGATATGATTTTCATAACCGAACTCAATTATGATTCAAATTATATCAAAACCGGAGATTTCAACCGCGAAACTTTTAAGATGGATGACTTTCCTTTTGTTTTCCATACTGTTGACGGCTGCCGCAAAATCCTTGAAGACGGCGGGATAAAAATTATACATGAAGTTGCTTCGGACGGTGTTTCCGAACTTATGGCGGAAAGAATCAATAATCTTGATGACGAAGATTATTTTACATATCTGCGTTATCACTATTATTGCTGCGAAAAGCCGGAGATGCTTGGCAGAAGCAACCACCTTTTGTTTGTCGGAAGGAAGTGAAATATTATAAAAACCATAGCGAAACTTAATGATAAAAACGTGCTTGGTATCGACGGTATTTCCTGCGCAAGCCCAAGATACACCGCAAGAGCCGTTCTGCGCAATTACGATGGAAAATTTGCCGTTATGCTTATGAAAAAAGTTAATTTTCAGCTTCTTCCCGGCGGCGGAATTGACCCGGGAGAAGATGATATTTCTGCTTTGCGCAGAGAAATTCTTGAAGAAACCGGATGTTCCTGCGATTACATAAAAGAAATCGGCATAGTTGAGGAAAACCGTGCTCACTGCGATTACACCCAGGTTTCCTATTATTATTTTGTTCACACGAACGGAAAAATCGCGAATATTAATCTTACCGAAGGCGAAAAAGCCATAAAAACAGAAGTTTGCTGGAAAAGCTTTGATGAAATTTACCGTCTTATTACGGAATTTGTTCCGAAAACGGAACAACAAAAATTTTTACGCGCAAGAGATACCGCTGTTCTTGAAGAAGTTAAAAACTCTTTTTTTAAATACAGTACAATTCTTCACGTTATGAAAGAATCCAGCTGGGAAGAATTCAAAAACAAAGAATCCTGGGGAAAACGCAATATTGAAGCCGAAGGATTTATCCATTGCTCCCAGCCGGAATATTTTTGGCGAGTCGCGCCGAATTTTGACAATATTGACGATGAAATGGTTATCCTTTGCATCGATGAAAACAAACTTTCGGCAAAAGTTCTATACGAGGACGGAGATAACTGCGGAAGAAGCTATCCCCACATTTACGAACTTATAAACAGCTCTGCAGTAACCGATGTGCTCCCCTTTTTGCTTGACGAAAATGGAAAATGGTTAAAAAATCCGGAACTTGAAATTTTCGAGGATAAATAGAAATGGAAATTGTAAAAATTGAAAACAAAACTTTTTTAAAAGAAAAACTTATTGATTTTGCAGAAAACTGTTCATGGGAAGCAGGAAAACACCTTGCTTTTAT
>JAFSEN010000076.1 GCA_017435745.1 Oscillospiraceae bacterium | reverse complement strand
TTTGCACACCCCTGCCGTCGCTCCCGCGACAGCTGTCCCCTTTTTAGGGGACAAAAAGCACCACCGGAAATTGGCGGTTCCAAATTTAAACCGCCGTCGCCGTCTTCGAAGGCGACAACGGTTTTCTGTTTACATCGGCGGATCGGTTATTATTTGAAAAATATAAAAAGAAAAGGAGTACTTCTTTGCGAAGTACCCCTAAAGGACGGGCAGTTTTTCATTAAAGATTTTTCATAAGAAGCCATTCGCCGATTCCTTTTTTAAGAAGATCGGGAACGAGAAGAAGGGGTTTGAATCCTTTTTTCTGATAAAGAGCCTTTGCTCTGGGGTTGAAGTCGGAAACAGCGATGAATGCTTTATCAAATCCCATCTGTTTGCAGATTCCGAGATAAATGTCGATAAGCTGGTCGCCGATTCCTTTTCCGCGGTAACCGTCTTTAACGCCGAGAAGAGCAAGATAGGGAAGTTCGCCGTACATGCCCATCATGTCATATACCATAAGGCCAACGGGTTCGCCTTTTTCGGTTTCGGCAATAATTACGTTTCCTTTTTCAAGGGGACCGTAAACCCATTCGTGAAGAGTGTCGGTATCTTTGAAATAATGGTCATAAAGGGGGCTTTTGTCAAAAATCTTGACATATTCATCCCATTTTTCGGTGGTTCCTTTAACGAAATTAACTCTGTATTTATAATCCATCTGAGACATCAAAATCCCTCCAAATTACATTTTTATACAAATAGATTATAGTACTGCGTAAAGAAAAAGTCAATGGATAAACAAAAGTTTTGGATTTTGCGGGAACAAAAAAATTTTTGGAATAAATTATTTCCTGCAAAAATATGCACAAATCGACGGATAAAAACCATCCTCGTCTTATTGCAACTTTATAAATAATATGTTACAATAAAATGGAATAATTATTGAAAAGAGGTGCGGAATTGTCAAAAATCGTTCTTGTAACTTCGGGAAAAGGCGGCGTTGGAAAATCAACAGTTTCCGCGCTTTTGGGCGAAGCTCTTGCATACACAAAGAGCAGAACGCTCATAATTGAACTGGATTCCGGGCTTCGAAGCCTCGACGTTGCTCTCGGGGTTTCCGAACAAATTCTTTTTGATATGGGCGATATTATCCGCGGTTCCTGCAGCACAAAAGATGCGGTTCTCGAATGTCCATTCTGTCCCGGTCTTTCGCTGATTACCGCGGCGGCAAAATCGGTTTCCGTAACCGAAGATGTAATTAAAAAAATAATCGCCGAAATGGGCTTTCTCTATGATTATATAATTCTCGATTGCCCTGCCGGAATCGGCACAGAGCTTTCAGAGGCGGCAAAATGCTCCGATATCGGGCTTGTTGTAACAACTCCGGATCCTTCGGCGGTAAGGGGAGCAAGGGCTGCGGGCGCTGTTTTGGCTTCCTGCGGGGTTAAAAACCGCAGACTTATAATCGAACGCTGCCCGCTGAAAGCAAAAAAACTTTATCCTTTGAATAATCTTGATGAGATAATCGACGGAACAGAAATCCAGCTTATTTCGGTTATTTGGGAAGATCCGGATATCAGAAACGCAATGGATTCCGGCGAACCCATAGATGATACCGGACTTAATTACGAAAATTTCCGCGCCCTCGCAGAAAGGATCCGCGGCAAATATATCCCCCTCGGTTTTAAATAAAAGGAGGTTTGCTTATGAATATTGCAATCATCGCGCAAGACACAAAAAAAGAACTTATGGTGCAGTTTTGTATCGCTTACTGCGGGATTCTCGGAAAACACAAGCTTTGCTCCACTTCCAGAACCGGAAAACTTGTTGCTGATGCAACCGGGCTTTCAATTTCGAGATTTTTAAGCGGAAGCCACGGCGGCTGCGAACAGATTGCTTCCAGAATTGCCTGTAACGAAATAGATCTTCTGCTTTTCTTCAGAGATCCGATGAACCAGAACCATGATGCGGAGTATGCAACTCTTCTCCGTCTTTGCGACGTCCATAATATTCCCGTCGCAACAAACATCGCCACTGCGGAAGCTCTTATCCATGCGCTTGAACGCGGAGATCTTGATTGGCGCGAACTTGTTCATTAAAAATTGGCTTGTTTAAGCCGTTTTTTACAAAATAACTTTGTTTTAGACTATTTTTGATTATTATAATCGATATTATATAAGAGGTATTTTTATGGCTATTCTTACAAAAGCGCCCAGAGGAACCCAGGACGTTCTTCCTGAACAAAGCGCAAAATGGCAGTATATTGAAAAAACTGCCATGAAGGTTGCCGAAACTTTCGGTTTTAAGGAAATCCGTTTCCCGACCTTTGAACACACCGAACTTTTTGCAAGAGGCGTCGGCGATTCCACCGATGTTGTTCAGAAAGAAATGTACACCTTCCTTGATAAAGGCGAGCGTTCCATAACTCTTCGTCCGGAAGGTACTGCGGGCTGTATGCGCACCCTTATCGAGCACGGACTTCTCAACGGCGCTCTTCCGGTAAAAGCAAGCTATCTCACAAGCTGCTTCCGTTATGAAAAACCCCAGGCCGGCCGTCTTCGTGAATTCCACCAGTTCGGCGCAGAGCTTGTTGGCGCGGCTTCTCCCGCAGCAGATGCAGAAATGATTGCAATGGTAAGCAGGATTTTCGATCAGCTCCAAATCGAAGGAATCGAACTTGAGATAAACTCAATCGGATGCCCCGAATGCAGAGCAAAATACAACGAGGCTCTTAAAGAATATTTCCGCAGCCATGAAGAGGAACTCTGCGAAACCTGCCGCGACAGACTTGAACGCAACCCCATGCGTATTCTTGACTGCAAAAGCCCGATTTGCCATAAAATCGGCGAGGATGCTCCCGTAATCCTTGATTATCTTTGCGATGAATGTCAGGCGCATTTTGATGAACTTAAAGAACGCCTCGATTCCATCGGAATTGAATATACCGTAAACCCCACCATTGTCCGCGGGCTTGATTATTACACCCGCACCGTTTTTGAATTTGTAAGCACCAACATCGGTTCCCAGGGAACTGTTTGCGGCGGCGGAAGATACGACGGACTTATCGAACTTCTCGGCGGACCCAAAACCCCGAGCATCGGTTTTGCAATGGGTCTTGAAAGACTTCTTCTCCTTATGGAAAACACAGGCGTTCCCTTCCCGGAAGAAGGAGTATGTGATATTTACGTTGGTTCCATGGGAACAAAGGCAAGCATTGAAGCAGCAAACCTTGTAAACTCTTTAAGAGCGGAAGGTTTTAAAGCTGAATGTGACCTTTGCGGAAGAAGCGTTAAGGCACAGATGAAATATGCCGATAAAATCGGCGCAAAACTTTCCTGCATAATCGGCGATTCCGAACTTGAAGCAGGAAAAGTCAAAATTAAGAACATGGGCGACGGAAGTTCCGAAGAAGTTGAACTTGACGAACTTATCGAATATGTTTATGAAGTCGGTCTCGGCGACGTTTACAGCGCGCTCCAGGGAGTTATTGAAGAAGAGGTTTCTAACCTCACCCCTCTTAACATACCGCCCGAAATCAATTTCTGATAAATTATCCGTAACGGAGGAATATAAATGATAAACGGTTATAACCGCACCGCATATTGCGGTGAATTCAACGAAAGCCATATCGGCAAAGAAGTTGTCGTTTTCGGTTGGGCACAGAAAACCCGCGACCTCGGCAACCTTATCTTCATCGACCTTCGCGACAGAAGCGGAATTCTCCAGCTTGCTTTCGGCGACGGAACCGATAAAGAAGTTTTTGAAAAAGCCGCTTCCGTAAGAGCAGAATTTGTTCTTGAAGCAAAAGGTGTTATCCGCAAACGCGAATCCATCAATACCGAGATCCCCACCGGCGCAGTTGAACTTTTTGTAAGCGAACTTTTCATTCTTGCAAAAAGCCAGACCCCTCCTTTTGAAATCAGCGATAACTGCAACGCAAAAGAGGATCTTCGCCTTAAATATCGCTATCTCGATCTTCGCCGCGGCGAGATGCAGAACATTCTTATGTTGCGCCACAAAATAGTAAAATCCGCCCGCGATTATTATGACGAAAACGGATTTATGGAAATCGAAACTCCGGATCTCATCAAATCCACCCCCGAAGGCGCAAGGGACTATCTTGTTCCTTCCCGCGTTCATCCCGGATGTTTCTATGCTCTTCCCCAGAGCCCCCAGCTTTACAAACAGCTTCTTATGATGTCCGGCTGTGACAGATATATGCAGGTTGCCCGCTGCTTCCGTGACGAAGACCTTCGCGCAGACCGCCAGCCCGAATTTACCCAGATCGACATGGAGATGAGCTTCGTTGACGAAAACGACGTTATGACCCTTAACGAAGGTCTTGTAAAACGCGTTTTCAAAGATGTTCTCGATTACGATGTTCCCACTCCTTTTGAAAGACTTACCTTTAACGAAGCAATGGCAAGATTCGGTTCCGACAAACCGGATACCCGTTTTGGTCTTGAACTCTGCGACCTTTCCGACCTTCTTAAAAACACCGAATTCAAAGTTTTTGCCGGCGCACTTGAAAAAGGTTCCGTACGCGCAATAAACGCAAAGGGCGCAGCTTCTGTCTTTACCAGAAAAGAAATCGACAAACTCACCGAAGTTGTAAAACTTTATAAAGCAAAAGGCCTTGCATGGACAAGACTTACCCCCGAAGCGGAAACTTCCAGCTATGAAAAATTCCTTTCTGAGGAAGAAAAACTTGCAATCCGCGAAAGACTCGGCGCAGAAACCGGCGACGTTCTCTTCATCGTCGGCGACAATCGCAACGACATCGTCTTCGATGCTCTCGGCGCGCTCCGTCTTGAACTTGGAAAACGCCTTGACCTTATTCCCAAAGGCACCTATAACTTCCTTTGGGTAACCGATTTCCCGCTTTTCGAGTGGAGCGACGAAGAAAACCGCTGGATGGCAAAACACCATCCCTTCACCTGCCCCAGACCCGGCGACGAAGACAAACTTATGTCCGATCCGGGCGATTGCTATGCAAGAGCTTACGACATGGTACTTAACGGCTGTGAACTTGGCGGCGGTTCAATCCGTATCAGCGACACCGAAATCCAGGATAAAATGCTCCAGGCTCTCGGCCTTTCCGAAGAAGTTGCCCAGGCGCGTTTCGGTTTCCTTCTCGATGCAGAAAAATACGGCGTTCCGCCCCACGGCGGAATGGCTTTCGGCCTTGACAGAATGGTCATGCTCATGCTCGACCGTCCTTCTATCCGCGACGTTATCGCTTTCCCGAAGGTACAGACCGCAAGCGAACTTATGACCCAGTGCCCCACCGAGGTTGACCAGAAAAACCTTGATGAGCTTCATATCGCAATCGTTAAAAACGAAGAATAACAGGTAAAAAAGGGCGTTTCAGCTTTCTGAAACGCCCTTTGCAATAGATTTTCGGAGATTTGACATGACTAAATATGTACTTTTTGACCTTGACGGAACGTTAAACGACCCTTACGAAGGGATCACATCATGTATCAGATATGCCCTTTCAACGGTTGGTCTTGACGAAACGGACGAAAAAACGCTTAGAACTTTTATCGGTCCGCCCCTTCGGGATACTTTTGCAAAATATGGTTTTGATGAAGAAAAATGCGAGGAACTTGTTGCAAAATACCGCGAAAAATTCCTCGTTACCGGAATCCACCAAAATATTCCCTACAACGGCTCTGCCGAAATGCTCAAAATTCTCCATGAGCACGGCTGTAAAATTGCTCTTGCTTCCTGCAAGCCGGAGGGAGCTTGTAAAATCATCCTTGAAGAAACGGGAATGCTCAAATATTTCGATGTTGTTTCCGGGGCGACCCTTGATAAAACCCTTGATACAAAACCTGCCATCATAAAGCTTTCTCTCGACCGGCTTGGAGTTGCCGAAAATGATCTTGATAATGTCTATATGGTCGGCGACAGGGATATGGATATGGTTGGTGCCCGTGAAAACGGAATCTGCGCAATAGGCGCTCTTTACGGATACGGCGACGAGAAGGAACTTCTCGGCGCAGGCGCAGATCATATTATAAAAAAACCTCTTGATCTTATTGATATTGTTTTGGGGGAGGCAAAGGAATAATGGACGCAAACGTAATGTTTACAGAAGAAAAACGCGCCATGCGCGCAATTGAAGCCCTTAGGGCTAACAGAATGGAACCCTATTTTGTAAAAACCTCCGAGGAGGCTCTGGAGCTTGTTAAAAAACTTATTCCGGAAGGTTCCGTCTGCAGGGTAGGCGGTTCAAGAACTCTTCACGAAACCGGAATAATAGGTCTTCTTGAAAACGGAAACTACGATTACCGGGATTCCCACGCTGTTCCTGCTGAAGAAGTTGAAACCGCAAGAAGAGAAGCTTTTTTTGCGGATTATTTTCTTGCGAGCGCAAACGCAATCACCGAAGACGGCGAAATCTATAACGTTGACGGAGCGGGCACAAGGGTTGCGCCGATAATTTACGGACCAAAAAACGTTATTCTTGTTGCAGGAACAAACAAAATCGTAACCGATATCGCTGCTGCGGAAGACAGGCTCCGCAACCTTGCCGCGCCCGCAAACGCAAAGCGTCTTGGCTGCAAAACCCCCTGCGCAGAAACGGGAACCTGCATGAACTGTAAATCTCCGGCAAGAATTTGCTGCAGTTATACTCTTCTTGGATTTCAGAGAATTCCGAACCGCATTAAAATTATAATCATAGGGGAACATCTTGGATATTAATTTCAAAAAACCCTTTATTTTAATAATGTTATATGTTATAATATTATGAAATACTTTTACAACCCTATGAAAGGACGCGTAGTCTTGAAAAAAATCGTTTTTCTGATAATTTGTTTTGTTCTGATTCTTTCCGGATGCGAAAATCTTCCTAAAGCAGAACCTTATTATACCGAAACCAACGACAAAGTTGTTTTCAGCACCCAGTATAACTATTATTTCGAGGATGAAAGCAGCCTTCGTTGTTTCTGGAACAGCACCACCGGCGAAACCTATTATTTCCACGATACCTTCGAACTCCATATTCTCGGCGATGACGGCGAATGGTATGTTGTAGGAAACGGAGCTTCCTTCAACACTTCTTACCGTCACGGAATCGATTCCGGAGTTCAGACAAGTTCCAGATACGATGTTTCGGTATATACCGATAAACTTAAAGAGGGAGAAACTTACCGAATTTCCACCTATTGTTTTGACGGAAACGAAAACTATTACCAGGTATATGCCGAATTTGTCTGTGACAACAAACTTGCCGAAGAAGAAATGAAAAAGGTAAGCGGCGGCAACGGAATCAGAGAAGATTCTTCCCATGTCGGAACCCCGGCAATTATTGAAGGAAAAGGCTGATTTTATTAAAAAAGAAAAAAGGCGGATCTTCCGCCTTTTTTATTGTTTTATTTTTTTGATTCCCGGGAGGAAATATGTCGTTTATAGTAAAAGACAGGAATTTTTATAAGGTTTTGTTTTCAATAACATTGCCCATTGCCGCACAGAACTTTATCACCTTTACGGTAAGCCTTGCGGACTCGCTTATGCTTGGAAAAGTCGGAGAAGTTGCTCTTTCCGGTGCAAACCTTGCAAACCAGCTTTTCTTTATTCTTATGATAATAACCTTTGGCGTAACTTCCGCCGCAATGGTTTTTGCTTCTCAATATTGGGGAAAAGACGACGTTTTCTCAATGAAAAGGGTAATCACCATAATGCTCCGCCTTGCAATGGTAATAAGCCTTGTGGCCTCCGCCATGGCAATCTGTATTCCGGAAACGGTTATGAGCTGGTATTCGAAGGATGCGGAAGTTATCGAAGCGGGCGCAAGCTATCTTCGAATCATCGGCTGGGCATATCCTTTTTATTCCATAACCAACGCAATGGCCTCGGTTCTGCGTTCGGCGCATATCGTTAAAATTTCGATAGTAATTTATCTCACTTCGCTGATAGTGAACGTTTCCCTCAACTGGGTGCTTATTTTCGGTAATTTCGGTGCGCCGGAACTTGGAATTAAAGGTGCGGCTATTGCAACAGCTGTCGCACGCCTTTCTGAATTTATTATCCTTATAATATATCTCTCTTTCTTCGAAAAGAAGATACATTATACGCTGAAAGATTTTTTTGTTCCGGTAAGGGATTATCTCGGCGCGTTTTTCAAAACAGGAGCGCCGGTCGTTCTTAACGAAGCCGTCTGGAGCATCGGAACTTCGGTTCTTTCTATGATAATCGGCCATATAAGCACGGAATTTGTTTCCGCAAACAGTATTGCGAATATAATCTGGCAATGCGTATGGGTGGTCGTTTCCGGAATGGGCAACGCAACTTCTGTTGTAATAGGCAACGCCATCGGAAGAGGAGAAAACCGTGGAATTATCCTCAACAAAGCGAAAACAATCGTTCTTCTTTCCGCGGTTATGGGCGTTATTTCCGCATTTCTTCTTATAATAATCCGCGGACCGGTAATCAATTTCTACGAGGTTTCCGAAGCAACAAAGGCCCTTGCTTATGATCTCATTGTTTCCTACGCGATTATAATTGTTTTCCAGTCAATGTCCGTTCAGTATGTTGTGGGAATTTTCCGCGGGGGCGGCGATACAAAAACAGCAATGCTTGTTGATGTTCTTTTCCTTTGGACTGTTGCAATACCTCTTGGGGCGATTACAGGGCTTGTATTGGGCTGGGCTCCGCCTTTTGTATATCTTATGCTTCGTTCCGACGAACTGTTTAAAAACGTTCTTAGCTTTATAAGGCTCAGAAGCGGAAAATGGATACGGGATATAACCGTTTCGCCTGCATCGGAAAACTGAAACAAAAAAGGACGCTTTCAAAAGCGTCCTTTTTTTAAATTCTTATATTTTTGAATCTGTTGATAACAAGTCCGGAAACAATTCCGATAACAACGCCGGTGGCGGTACCGGTTATAATAAGCACCGGAAGATAAAGCGCAATCTGTTCGGTTCCAAGAAGGATTACAGCCATTATTATCTGTCCTACGTTATGCATGATTCCGCCGGCAATGGAAACGCCGACAACCGAAAATTTATCGGTCTTTTTAAGCACCCACATAACTGAAAGAGAAAGAACCGCGCCGGCAATGCTGTAAGCCATTGCCATTATGTTGCTGAAAAGAAGCGAAACAAGAATTACCCTTATGAGGGAAACAAGAATCGCTTCCTTTGTGCCGATTTTATAAAGCACAAAGATTATTACTATATTTGCAAGGCCCATTTTGATTCCCGGAACAGCAAAGGAAAGGGGAACCAAAGCCTCTATATACGACATTATCATAGCAAGGGCAATTGTAAGCCCAAGCATTGCAACTTTTTTTGTTTTCATAATTTCCTTTTATGACATAAAGTCAATATCGGCTTCTTCTTCGCCTTCGATAGTAATTACTGTTTTGTTGGGAAGACAGGTTATTGCTTCGCCGGTTTTGCTTATTGCGCGCTGGTCAACGCAGACATGGTCCGGGCAGGAAGCTTCAACAACGTCAGCCTTTCCGTTTTTAATGGTAAGAATGTTGTATCCGCCGTTTTCGGATTCAAGGCGGATCTCGGCATCGGTATCAAGAGAATATCTTGCGGTTTCAACGCCGTTGACTGTAACGACGGCAAAAGCTCCGTCTTCTTTCAAAAGCTCGCTTACGAGCCAGATTCCTGCGGCAAGGATTATTACCGCAAGGCCGAGGATAAGGTCATTTCTTGTTTTTTTATCTTTAAACATATCAGCCGAGTTTTTTTAACGCTCCGCCGCTTTTTGAAAGCGGCGGAGCGTTCTTCCTTTAAAGAGATTTTTGAAAATTATGCTTTAAGCATTTCAAGGCAGCCTACGGGGCAATCTTCAACACATTTTCCGCATCCGATGCATTTTTCATAATCAACGGAAGCAAGGAAATTGGTTACGGTAATTGCTTCTGCGGGGCAATTCTTCTGGCATTTCATGCAGCCGATACAGCCGTTCTGACATTCCTTACGAACAACTGCGCCTTTTTCGTGGTTAGAACAGGTGATGACTGCTTTTTCTGCTTTTGGAACAAGAGAAATAAGGTGGTTGGGGCATTTTGCAGCACAAAGTCCGCAGCCTCCGCAAAGTTCGGGGTCAACTTTCGCAACGCCGTTCACAATGCTGATGGCATCGTGGGTGCAAACGGTTGCGCAGTCGCCGCAACCAAGGCAGCCATAAAGGCAAGAGCCTTTTCCGCCATAGAGCATTTTTGCGGCAGCGCAGGAGTTGAGTCCCTGATAAATTTCCTTATAAACCTGTTTGTTGCAATCGCCGCCGCAATGAACAAAAGCAGTAATGGGCTCTGCGGCCTCGGCTTCAACGCCGAGAATTTCACAGATTGCATCAACGGTTGCTTTGCCGCCGGGGCGGCAAAGGTTTGCAGGAGTTTCGGGATTTTCGGCAAGAGCTTTTGCGTAAGCATCACAGCCGGAAAATCCGCAGGCACCGCAGTTTGCGCCGGGAAGGCAATCGCGAACTTCGCCTTCAACCGGGTTGGTTTTAACGCCCATAAAATGGGATGCAAGAACGAGAAGAAGGGAACATGCAAGGCCAAGACCTGCTACAACAAGTGCAGCGGTAATAATTACATCAGTCATCTTTTATTATCTCCTTATGCGAAGAGTTTATCAATGATACCGCCGAATCCCATGAATGCAACGGAAACAATGGATGCGGCAACAAGAGTGATGGGCATGCCTTTGAAGCATTCGGGAGCATCGGATTCCTCAAGACGGTTTCTGATTCCGGCAAAGAGCCACATTGCAAGAAGGAAACCAAGTCCGCAACCGAGGGAGCTTACCATGGATTCAACGAAAGTGTATTCGTCGGTAATGTTGTTGATGGTAACGCCGAGAACCGCGCAGTTGGTGGTGATAAGAGGAAGATATACACCAAGAGATTTGTGAAGTGCGGGAATGAACTTTTTGAGGAAAATTTCAACAAACTGAACAAGAGCCGCAATTACAAGAATAAATACAATGGTCTGGAGATATCCAAGGCCGTTGGGATCAAGAAGGTAAGTCTGGATGGGCCAGGTTGCAGCGGTTGCAACAAGCATTACGAAAATAACGGAAATACCCATGCCGACAGCCTGGTCGGATTTTTTGGAAACGCCGAGGAAGGGGCAGATTCCGAGGAATTTGTTGAGAACATAGTTATCAACAAGAACAGCGCTCATGAGGATAATAATAAGTTCTTTCATTATTTATTTTCCTCCTTTACTTCAGTTTCGCAGCTTTCTTTGTTGCAGGCAGCAGCGTTGGGGCAGCCTTCGCAGGAAAATTCTTTCTTTGCTTTTTTGCCGCCGGAAATTTTGTTTACAAGAGCGATAAGGAATCCGAAAACAAGGAAGCCGCCGGGAGCTGCGGTCATAATGGAAACTGCATAGGGTTTAAGAGCGGTAAGCTCAATTCCTGCCCAGGAACCGGCGCCGATGATTTCACGGATGGAACCCATGAGAACAAGAGCAAGGGTAAAACCAAGGCCCATTCCGATACCGTCGAAAGCGGAATCGATGATTCCGTTTTTGCGTGCAAACATTTCGGCGCGGCCGAGGATGATGCAGTTAACAACGATAAGTGCAAGGTAAACGCAGAGCATATCGTAAAGATCCGGTTAGTATGCATGCATAAGCATCTGAACATCGGAAACAAAGCCTGCGAT
>JAFSEN010000075.1 GCA_017435745.1 Oscillospiraceae bacterium | reverse complement strand
GCTGGCCTAACGCGTCAGATTGTGGCTCTGAAGACCGTGGGTTCGAATCCCACCCTCCACCCCATATAAAACGACTTTCGCCCATAGTGTAAAAACTGTGGGCGTTTTTACTATAATCTAATATTGGGGCGTCGCCAAGCGGTAAGGCACAGGACTTTGACTCCTGCATCTCGTGGGTCCGAATCCCGCCGCCCCAACCAAAAAAACAGGTCTGTTCTTTTTGAACAGACCTGTTTTTTTCTTTTTATGCTTCAAGTTCCGGAATTTTAAAGGATTCTTTTACTGTGATTTCACCGTTTTCGGCGGAAACGGAAATTCCTTCAAGTTTTCTGTCTGCGTTATCAACAATAAGTTCGCAAACTTTATCCTCAATATCCTTGCGGATAACTCTTACGAGGTCGCGGGCTCCGCCCTTGTTGCCGTGGGATTTTTTCGCAATCGCTTTAAGAGCCGCATCGTCATAGGAAAGATCGATTCCTTTTTCCTTAAGCGGCTGGCGAAGTTCATCAAGGCGAAGAGCCGCGATTCTTTCGTAATCTTCCACGGTAAGGTCATGGAAAACAACTATTTCGTCAACTCTTCCGATAAATTCCGGGCGGAGGAACTGGGAGAGAGCTTTATAAACTTTGTCTTTTTCAAGAGCATAGGAATCTCTTCCGAAACCGAGGGCTTTTTCCTTGTTTTCGCTTCCTGCGTTGGAAGTCATAACAATAACGGTGTTCGCAAAAGAAACCGTTCTTCCGTGGGCGTCGGCAATTTTTCCCTCATCAAGAATCTGGAGAAGGATGTTCATAACGTCCGGATGTGCCTTTTCGATTTCGTCAAAAAGAATTACGGAATAGGGCTTTCTGCGGACTTTTTCGGTAAGCTGGCCGGCTTCGTCATAGCCCACGTAACCGGGAGGAGAACCCACGATTCTTGAAACCGCGTGTTTTTCCATAAATTCGGACATATCAAGGCGGATAAGCGGATCTTCCGTTTGGAACATTTCGTTTGCAAGAACTTTTACAAGTTCGGTTTTTCCAACTCCGGTGGGTCCCACAAAGATGAAGGAAGCGGGTCTTCTTCTTGCGGAAATCTGTACTCTTGAGCGTTTTACTGCGTTTGCAACAAGGCGGCAGGCTTCGTCCTGGCCGATAACATGCTGTTTAAGCGTAGCTTCAAGCTCGCCGAGTTTTCGAAGGTCGCTTTCCTGAACCTTGCTTGCGGGAATTCCGGTCCAAAGTTCAATTACCGTTGCAAGGTCCTTCGGCGCAACTTCCGCCGCAAGGGCAATGGGTTCAAGGCGGTCGTGTTCCATTTCAAGCTGGAGTGCTTCTGCTTTTGCTGTTGCAAGGGCTTCGTAATCGATGGTTTCTTCCTGCTGAAGAGCTTCAATTTTTTCCTGAACAGCGCGGAGTTTCTGTCCGCTTATTTCGTATTCCGCAAGATCCTTGTTTGCAAGTGCGGAGCAGGAACAGGCTTCGTCCAAAAGGTCGATAGCTTTGTCCGGAAGGAAGCGATCGGTGATATATCTTTCGGAAAGACGGACACAGCTTTCGAGAAGTTCGTCGCTTATTTTTACGTGGTGGAATTTTTCATAGTTCGGGGCAACGCCTTTGAGGATTTCAATGCTGTCCGCAATGGAAGGTTCCTCAACGGTAACCGGCTGGAAACGGCGTTCGAGAGCTGCATCTTTTTCGATGTGTTTGCGGTATTCGTTGAAGGTGGTGGCGCCGATTACCTGGAGCTCACCCCTTGAAAGTGCAGGTTTAAGAATGTTTGCGGCGTTCATGCTGCCTTCCGCATCGCCGGTTCCCACAAGGTTATGGATTTCGTCAATGAAAAGGATTATATTGCCTTCGCGCTTAACTTCTTCAACAAGGCCCTTTACCCTGCTTTCAAACTGTCCCCGGAACTGGGTTCCGGCAACGAGAGCGGTGAGATCGAGCATCCAAAGTTCTTTTCCCGCAAGCTTTGCGGGAACTTCGTTGGAAGCAATTTTCTGGGCAATTCCTTCGGCGATTGCGGTTTTGCCAACGCCGGGTTCACCGATAAGGCAGGGGTTGTTTTTGGTGCGGCGGTTTAGAATTTGGACAACTCTTCCGATTTCGCGGTTTCTTCCGATAATCGGATCAAATCCACCTTTTTTTGCTTTTTCGGTAAGGTTTTCGCAATAGAGGTTAAGATATTTCTTTTCTTCCGGTTTTCCTTTTTTGCCGGTTTTTTTGGGGTTTCTTGCTTTTTCGTCAGCAGAGGGATTTTCGGTTCCGGGCATCATATCCCCGCCGCCGAAAATGCTGTTGAGAAAGGGAAAAGCCTGGGCTCCGCCCATTTCAAAATTAGGGTCCCCTTCTTCTTCCATATTCATCATCTGTTCGCTGATGGCGTCAAGTTCATCGCCGGAAATCCCCATTTTGTTCATAAGATCCTCGACGGGTTTTATTCCAAGTTCTTTTGCACATTGAAGGCAAAGACCTTCGTTGAAGGTTTTGTCGCCTTCCATGCGGGTCACAAAGACCACAGCCATTCTTTTTTTGCATCTTGAACAAAGCATACTGTTCATCAAAAATCCTCCACACAGGAAAAATATAATTACAAATATATTAATTTAAATTATAAACAAATCAAATGCTTCCGCAAACGCTGAAATATATAAGGCGGAAGAAAAATGTTTTTTCAACTATCTCTTCGGAAAAATATTCCGGGAAAAGCGAAGCTGAAATTATAAGTTCAAGAATAAAGGCGCCTATACAAAGTTCGAGAACTCCGTTTGCAATTCCGAAAACTCCGCCGAAAAAGCTGTTTATTCCGCCGAGCACCGGAACTTCGTTCACTATTTTTGAACCTTTTGCAATGATCGAAACTACCGTTGCAAGAATAATCAGCGAAAAAGCAAAAATTACCGTTTCAAGAATCGGTTCCACCACCGGGCGGACAACGCTTTCCTCAACCGCGGCGGCAATTTCCGCAAAATTGAGCCCAACGGAAGCCACAAGACTTTCCACCGCTCCGCTGAAATCAAAAAGAATATGAGATATTGCCGGAAGGCTTTCCACCGCTTCAGTAAGGCCGTTTACAACGCTTTCGGCATCGACGGCATTTGCGATGGAACTTTCCATATTCGATATCACCGCCGGTTGGATCGCGGTAGTATATATTATTGCGGCGCACATCCGGCTTATTACAAGGGCGGCGATTATCGCGCAGATATATCCTATGGTCTGGACCGCCGTTTTTGCAAAACCGTTTTTTGTGCCTTTTTTTATGCAGTTTATAACAATGAAAATCGCAAGGATATCATAGATTATCGAAACAAAATTCAAAGGCGAATAAATCTCCTTTCGCTACACAAAAAGGTTTTCCGAAAAAAGGAATTCTTCCGCCGCGCCACGCGGCAAAGAGGCCCTTTCCCCTCAGACAATGGGGGACAATTATTTTTCTATTCTGCAAAGCTGGTCACGGGTCACCGCAAGAAGGGTTTCTCCTGTAAGATTGACAATAACGGCGTCCTGTTCGGAATCAAGAACGGCTGTATTTTCGCCGAGGTTGTTGAAAACAAAGGCTTTTCCGGAACAATATACCGCGGTGTTGCTTTTGCTTCTGTCGCTGCAGATATATTTTCCGCTTACGGAAACGGTTTTTATTTCGTCAAGTTTTTCACCGAGGAAAACAATATCGGTTGCGCGTTCTTCGGTAAAGCGGTCGAAAACAATCGTTGAACCGTCTTCGCCCGGAAGATTCATTACCGCTGCGGGAACCTGGTTGTAGCCGAAACTTCCGAGAACGGTTCCTTCCCTTGAAATGCAGGCACTTACGTTGTCGCAGATAACTTTTGCGTCGCCGTCCGAATCGAATTCAAGGCTGAGTATTGAAGAACCTCTGAATTCTTTTTTTGCAAGTTCAACGGCAGCTTCGGTTGTGAAGAAATGTATGGTTGTAACCATTTCTCCGGATTCATTTGCGGAAAGAGCCGCCGCCGCAACGGTTTTTGTGCCTTCGTCGGCGCTTGCGCAGATTATATATTCATCCGAGGAAGACCATGTGAAAATTTCTTCCGTATAATCCGGATCGAAAACATGGAGCTGGGATGCATATCGCTGGGCGGAAGTTACTACGGAAAGCATTCCGTCTTTTGAAATATCCGCGCTTATAATTTTATATTCAAATTCCTTTTCAAAAAGAATTTTATCCCTCATTCTTACAAAAAGGCGGTTTCCGCCCTGGTCATATATAAGAAAACGCCTTCCGGCAGATTCAACTTTCGGGTTTGCAAAATCATGCTGCGCCGCAAGAAGTCTTTTTCCGTTTTCAGCATAAAGGTAATACCCGACGTCGGTAAGAACGCCGAATTGTTCGCCGACGGTAAAGGTGTTCAGAATATTCGTTCCGGAAACATCAACAGGAAAACCTTCCCCGCCGGAAGAAGCGGAAGCAATTCTGTCGCCAATTATTCCGGCAACATCCTCTTCAATAAAGAAATATATTCCCGCAGAAAGAACCACAAAAAGAAGCAGCGCACCGATGAATTTTCTGTTGCGCTGGGCAGCAAACTTTTTGCGGCGTTTTTTTCTGGCTATTTCAAATTCGTTCTGTTCTTTTTTTGCCAATTTGCTGTCTCCTTTTTTATGATTCTCTTTTTGTATATTTTAAAAGCGCAGTGCAAACCGCACCGCAGACAACCGCAGAAACAACAGCTTCTGTAATTCCCGCTCCGGTTATGGTGGCGGAAACGGTTGCCATAAGGGTATTATAGGCAATATCTTTTGCTGCGGAATAACTTTCGCCGAAGAAAAAATATATTCCGCCCATTACAAGAACGGTGTTTGTAAGAGAACCGCAAAAACCAGCCGCTGCGCTTGCAAAAGTTTCGTTGATTTTTATTTTTCTTAAAAGCGCAAAGGCAAGAGCCGCGGCAACGCCTATCATTATCCTTGGAAAGAGGCTTATGACGATTGCCCAAAGGCTTCCGCTTTCTTCGCCGAAAACAGGAACAAAGGGTGAAAAAACAAAGGAAGTAAGGTTGGGCTGAATTGTGTTTTTTATAAGGCTTGTAAGACCGAAAACCCCGCCGAGAACCGCGCCTTTTTTCCAGCCGAAAAGAACCGCTCCTATTATGACCGGCATCTGTATTGTGGTTGCGTTGATAGCGCCGAGAGGGATATATCCAAGCGGCGTTACGGAAAGCAATATTATAAGCGCGATCAGCAGCGCTATTTTTACCATTTCGGAAGTTTTTTTGCTTTTAACCATTGTTTTTCCTTCTTTTAAGAAAAATATGTAATTATATATTATACTACTGTTACCTATTTATAGCAAGGTTTTGGGGCTTCTCTTTTTTTATGTCATTTCTTTTTGCAGAAAGCTGCCGAAAAACAAAGGCACCCCAAAGCAAGAAGAAGCGATGAAATTATTCCGCCGCTTTCATTTATGATGTGGTTAATTGTTCCCGCAAAAAAGCAGATGGAAGCTACCGCAAATATAATGCTGAGAAGTTTGTTTTTGTTCATTTTCGTAAATGTCACCTTCTGTAAATCTCATATTGTCTTTCCGGCGGAAGCAAGCCCCCCGCCCTATTCAATGAATCCCTCCGCCGTGCCTGCGGCAACGGTTCCCCCCCCTTTAGGCAGGGGAGGCAATTAAACCGCCGCTTCTTCAAGAAGTTTTTGGATATTCTTTGAAAGGGCGGCGTTTTCTGCCTTTTCAAGTTTCGGGTCACTTTCAAGAATTTCCGCCGCGGCCTTTTTTGCAAGTTCAAGAAGTTTTATATCGGTCATCATATCCGCCATTTTGAGCATTGGAAGACCGCTTTGGCGGTAACCGAAAAAGTCGCCGGGACCCCTTAACTTAAGGTCCTCTTCCGCAACCTTAAAGCCGTCGGCAGTTTTGGTGATTACGTCAAGGCGGCGCTTTGTTTCGGGGTTTTTGTTGCCGGAAATAAGGATGCAGTAACTTTGTTCCCTGCCTCTGCCTACTCTTCCCCTGAGCTGATGAAGCTGGGAAAGACCGAAACGTTCCGCATTTTCAATTATCATGCAAACAGCGTTTGGAACGTCAACACCTACTTCAACAACGGTTGTGGAAACGAGCACCTGAAGCCGGTTTTCCGCAAAAGCTTTCATAACCCTTTCTTTTTCCGCTGGCTTCATTCTTCCGTGAAGAAGACCGACGTTGCAGTCAACAAGTTCCTGCCCCGCGATCTGCTCCGCAAGATCCGCCGCCGCTTCCAGCGGAAGCGAATCTTCGTTTCGTTCAACAAGGGGGCAGATTATATAGCTTTGTTTTCCCTCTTTTGCAAAGTTTCTGACAAAATTAAAAGCCCTTTGGGAAAGTTCCGGCGGAACAAGATAGGTTTTTACCGGAATTCTGTTTTTCGGCATTTCGTCGAGCACCGAAACGTCGAGATCGCCGTAGAGAACGAACGCAAGGGTCCTCGGAATCGGTGTCGCGGACATAACTATCGTATGGGGTGCTTTTCCTTTTTTGCCAAGGGCGGTTCGCTGGCGAACACCGAAACGGTGCTGTTCATCGGTGATAATAAGGCCAAGGTTTTTGAATTCAACATCCTCCTGAATAAGAGCATGAGTTCCGGTGACAACGGTTATTTCTCCGGATTTAATTGCGGCTTTGACTGCATTTTTTTCCGAAGCTTTCATTGAACCTGTAAGAACTCCGACTTTTATTCCGAAGGGAGCAAACATTTTTTCAAGGGTTGCTTTATGCTGGGCGGCAAGAACTTCCGTTGGCGCCATCATTGCGCTTTGGAAACCGTTTTTAGCAGCAAAATACATACATGAAGCGGCAACTGCGGTTTTTCCGGAACCGACATCGCCCTGGATAAGGCGGCTCATGGGGACGGACGAGCACATATCTTTTTTACATTCTGCAATGACTCGCTTTTGAGCACCGGTCAGCTCAAAACCGAGAGATTTTTCGAATTCATCCGTGCTCAACGGATGAAAAGCGTTTCCTTCGGAAGTTCTGTTCTTTCCCTTCACAAGGCTCATTCCGAGAGTGAACGCAAGAAATTCTTCAAATATAAGGCGTTTTTTTGCCTTTTCAAGCGCTTCTTCGCCGGAAGGAAAATGGATGTTGCGGACAGCATCCGCTTTTGAGCACAGATTATATTTTTCAAGGATATCCGTGCTCAAAGTTTCTTTTACAAGGTTCCCGCAATTTTCAAGAGCGGTTTTCATCTGGGCGGAAACCATTTTGGAGGAAAGTCCTTCGGTAAGCGGATATTGCGGCAAAAAGCCGCTTTCTTCCGTTGCTATTACAACCGGAGAATTCATCTCTCCGCCGGTCATTCTTCTTGTAAAATCGCCGTAGAAAATATATTCTTTGCCTATTTCAAGGGCTTCAACGGTATATTTTGCGTTGAAGAAAGTTATAAGCAGATCCCGCTCCATATCCGTTGCCCGGATTTTTGAAACGGTAAGGCCCTTTCGAATCGGTCTTGTGGGGCTTTTTTGAGTAACGGTTGCACGAATTGCACAGGGATGCTCGTCAGAAGCGTCTTTTATGGAAAGACTTCCGGTCAAATCAAGATATCCCCTTGGATAATGCTCAAGAAGTTCGCCGATATTGGTTATGCCGAGCTTTGCATAGATTTCCCGGCGTTTTTCGCCGACTCCTTTAAGAGATGTAAGCGGTGAACTCAGATCCATAAAAAATCGCCTCCTTTCCCATTCTGATTTTATCTTACAACTTTTGCGCCAAAAAACAAGGCTTTTTTTGTTAACAATATTTTATTTAAAAAAGCGGCGGAAGCAAACCCCCGCCCTATATTTTAAATTTTCTTAAATATGTTTTCCGTTCTTCAGCTATGCGGTAACTTTCGACAGCCTTTTGTATAGCTTTGTTATGTGTCCATTTTTCAAGTTTTCTGCCTTCGATAAAAGGAAGAACGGAATTATAATTTTTTGCAAGAGCCGTTGCAAAATACCATGCCTGCATCATTCGGATATAATATTCTTCCGATTCAATTTTCACAACTTTTTCCGGATATTCCGGGGAAAAATCTTCCCCAAGAAAATGTTCCATGAGCATTTTTATCCCGAAGCGTACGGAATATGTATCTTTCGCCGAAAGCCAGATTTCAATTTGCTCCAAAAGTTCCTTTTTATGTTTTCCGAAAATTTTCGGCGACATGGAATCGCAGGTTGCCCAGTTATCAACAAAAGGCAGAAATTCCGTAACTTTTTCGGCGGCTTTTTCATAATCGTTTATAAATTCCAGTAAAAACGCATGGAGATTGTTTTCCTCATAATATTCATGTGGAAGATTTTTTAGAAAAACTTCTGCCTCCGGAGTTTTTGAAAAATCCTTCGCAAATTTCCGCAAAAGGGGCGTTCTTATCCCGATTATTTTTTCCTTCGGAACAGTGGGCATAAGTTTGCTTTGGAAATCGCGGTATTTTTCGTCCGCCATTGAAAAAAGTTTTTTTTGCAAATCGGTCATGGAATCACCTCGCTTTCCGCCATTATAACACTCTGCGCCCGGATTTTCCACCCTTCCGTCACGACATACGCCATGTGACACCTCCCCTGATAGGGGAGGCAAACAGAAAAACGCCGCGGAAATTCCGCGGCGTTTTTCCATTTGGTTCTCAATTAGGCTCAAGGAAAGGCGGCAAGCCGCCGGTTTTATTTTTCTTTGTGTTCACAACAGCTGCACGCACAGCCGGTGTTTTTGGCGCTGCAGGAGCAGCCCTCGGGACAACCGATGCATTTTTTTCCGTTTTTCTTTGCTTTATAAACATACCAGCCTGCAAGGCCGACGATAACGGCAATTATCACAATTATGATGATATTTTCCATCTTTGACTGTTCCTTTCTTTGAAAAAATTATATTTTTTCTTTTGCAAGGCGCTTTTCAGCGGTCATGCAAAAATAAATTACGATTGCGGCAATAGCTGCAACAGCGATAAGACCCGGAACAAAACCTGTTCCGAAGGTTCCTTCAGTAATAAGGGTTCCGATCTGATATACGAGGAAACCTACAGTATATCCGGTTCCCATCTGGAGAGCGATTCCGCCCCAGAGCCATTTTGCGCTCTTCATTTCGGAGTTCATTGCGCCGATCGCTGCAAAGCAGGGCGGAGTGAAAAGGTTGAACATAAGATATGCAAGGGCGGCGGCTTTGGTGATTGCCATAACGCCCGCAACTTCCGCGCCTGCGCCGGCCATAAGTTCAAGTTCTTCGGTATCGATAAGGTTTTCAAGGCCGACAAAGCAGACTGCAAGGGTTCCGACAACGTTTTCCTTTGCAATAAAACCGGTAACTGCCGCTGCGGCAAACTGCCAGGAAAAAACGCCTACTATCGGAACAAGGAGGTATGCAACGGGGTTTGCAATTGAAGCGAGAATTGAAGCATCCGCGCTTTCGGCGACCTTGAAGCTCCAATCGAAAGTCTGCATAATCTGGACAGCGGTGTTGCAGAGAAGGATTATGGTTGCGGCTTTTATGATATATGCCCAGCCGCGGCTGCACATGGATTTTACGGCTCTGCCGAGGCTTGGAAATTTATATTCCGGAAGTTCGATTATGAAGAAGGATTTTTTTGCTTTGTATCCGGTGATTTTGTTGATAAGAAGCGCGCCGAAGAAAATGATTAGAATACCCACAAAATACATAAGGGTTCCTACCCAGGAAGCATCTTCAAAAAACGCGCCTGCAAAAAGCGCGATTACCGGAAGTTTTGCGCCGCAGGGCATGAACGGAGCAAGCATTGCAGTCGCTCTTCTTTCGCGTTCGTTACGAATTGTACGGCAGGCCATGACGCCGGGGATTGCGCATCCGGTTCCGATTACGAAAGGAATTACGGATTTACCGGAAAGGCCGACTTTTTTGAAGATCGGGTCAAGAACAACGGAAGCTCTTGCCATATATCCACAATCTTCGAGAAGCGCGATGAGGAAATACATCACCATAACAAGAGGAAGGAATCCGACAACCGCACCTACGCCGCCGATTACGCCGTCAACAAGAAGTGCGTAAAGAATGGGGCTTGCGCCTTCGACCATTCCGCCGACCCAAGCCTGGAAAGTTTCGATCCAGCCAACAAGGATATCGGCAATGAGAACGCCAAGGCCTTTTTCGTGCTGGGAAATCATGAATACAAGCCACATAACAAGGGCAAAAATCGGAATTCCAAGCCATTTGTTGGTAAGAATATCGTCGATTTTATCGCCGGTATTTCTTTTGTTTGTAAAAACTTTTCTGGTTTCAACGTCTTTAACGATTCCGTTTACGAATTCAAAACGTTTTCTGTCCGCGGCAAGAACTTCTTCCTTGCTGGAAAGGTCGATGTTTTCCTGTTCATAGGGAGCTTTCTGGCCTTTTTCCACATTTGCAACAGCGGTTTTTACAACTTCTTTAAGACCTTCCGCTTCGGTTGAAACAGTATCGATTACGGGGCAGCCAAGTTTTTCGGAAAGGAGTTTTGCGTTGATTTTTGTTTCTTTTTTTGCGTTGACATCCGCTTTATTAAGAGCAACAACTACCGGGATTCCGAGTTCAAGAAGCTGGGTGGTGAAAAAAAGGCTTCTTGAAAGGTTGGTTGCGTCAACAATATTGATTATAACGTCCGGGTTTTCGTTTTTTACGTAATCGCTCGTAACGCTTTCTTCCGAAGTGAAGGGCGACATTGAATATGCGCCGGGAAGGTCAACAGCAATAAGTTCTTCGGCTCCGTCATAATAAGCCTTTTTTATGGGGTGTTCTTTCTTTTCGACGGTAACGCCGGCCCAGTTTCCTACTTTTTCGTTTCGGCCGGTAATGGCGTTATACATTGTTGTTTTGCCGCTGTTAGGGTTACCTGTAAGCGCAATTCTCATTAATGTAATGCTCCTTTTTATGCTAAATTAAAAAATAAAAACAAGTTCAGTTAGGTCAGGCTAACTCATTCGCGGAAAGCGCGGGTTTGTTTTGCTTTCCGCATGGGGATGTCATTATCCAATAATAATAGCTTCCGCAAGCTGGTTATCTATGCTGTATCTTCCGTCTTTAATTGAAACGGTGCAGCCGCCTTTTCGGTGTGCAATTACCGTGATGGGTTCGCCGCTGTAGCAACCGAGGGAAAAAAGAAAAGCGTCCAGTTCTTCGTCATCGGTTTCGATGGCTTTTACTATATATTCCTTTCCTTCTTCCGCAGCTTTTAAATTCATCCGTAATCACCTGACTTAATTTTATCCTTTGGTTAGTCTTGACTAACTCTTTTTTTCAAATAATAGTTAGGATATCCTAACCATTTCGTAGTATATCATTTCTGCACAACTTTGTCAATAGATTTTTGGTAATATTTTCATTTTAATTTATAATTATCAATTTTTGCGCCGTTCTTGTAAAAGCCTTTTTTATATTGTATAATAATTTATATAAACCCCTTTTTATTCCGGAGGTAAAAATGAAGGCTGCCTTTTATACCCTTGGCTGCAAAGTCAACCAATATGAAACACAGATAATGGAACAGGCTTTTTCCAAAGCCGGTTTTGAAATTGTCGATCCGGAAAGCGGCGCGGATGTTTATGTAATAAATTCCTGCACCGTTACCGGAACCGGCGACAGAAAATCCCGCCAGATGGTGCGCCATTTCCGCCGCAAAAACCCAAACGCGGTAATTGCCCTTACCGGATGTTATCCCCAGGCTTTTCCGGAAGACGCTTCCCTTCTTCTCGAGGCGGACGTAATAACCGGTTCCGCGGACAGAAGCCAGGTTCTTCCGGCGGTTTTCGATGCTCTTGACGGAAAACGCGTTGTTCATATAACTCCCCACGAAAAATTTGAAGAATTTGAACCTATGCAGGCCAGCGGGATGCTTGACCGAACCAGAGCTTTTGTAAAGATCCAGGATGGATGCGACAACCGCTGTTCCTACTGCATTATTCCGAAAGCCCGGGGCCATGTCCGTTCAAAACCGCTTAAAGATATTGAGCGCGAACTTGAAAGCCTTCTTTCCCACGGCTACAACGAAGTTGTTCTTGCGGGAATAAACCTTCCTTTTTACGGAAGAGATCTTGGTCTTTCGCTTATCAATGCGGTGGAACTTTCCTGCGAAATAATGCCGAGGGTCCGCCTTAGTTCCCTTGAACCGGAGCTTCTTTCAAGAGAGGACACCGAAAGACTTTCAAAACTTCCAAATTTTTGTCCCCAGTTCCACCTTTCTCTCCAAAGCGGATGCGACCGCACCCTTAACCGCATGAGAAGAAGATACAACACCGACATGTACCGCGAAGTTGTTAAAAACATCCGCGAATTTTTCCCGGAAGGAAGCCTTACCACAGACGTTATTGTCGGTTTTCCCGGGGAAACCGAAGAGGATTTTGAGGAAAGCTGCCGCTTTATTGAAGAAATGGGCTTTGCGAAGGTACATGTTTTCCCCTATTCCAGAAGGACCGGAACCGACGCCGCAGATATGCCCGACCAGGTACCCAATTCCGTAAAGACCGAAAGAGCCGCAAAAATGGCCAAAAGGGCGGAAGCAGTCCGCCAAAAATTTCTTGAGGAACAGGTTGGCAAAACCGAATCGGTTCTTATTGAATCCGTTATCAAGGACGGCATGATGAACGGTTACACAATGAATTATACCCCCGTTGTGATCCCGGCGGTAAAATCCCTTCTCTGCACCGTTCAGGAAGTTGTTATAACCGGCGTTTCCGGCGATGTTTGCACCGGAAGAATTAAAAATCCTCCGGTCGGTTACGACCCCATGGGAATGTTCGAATAATTTATTTGAATCAAAAAAACGGCATGTTTATGCCGTTTTTTTGTTTATGCAAATTTTTTTAAAAAAATTTTTAAAAAAGTGTTGACATTTTGTCCCCTCTCGTGTATAATAATCAACGTTGACCCCACAAGGTCATTGTGGCCCGGTAGTTCAGCTGGTTAGAACGCTAGCCTGTCACGCTAGAGGTCGAGGGTTCGAGCCCCTTCCGGGTCGCCACTTTGCTGATGTAGCTCAGTAGG
>JAFSEN010000074.1 GCA_017435745.1 Oscillospiraceae bacterium | reverse complement strand
GCCATCTTGTTCCCGTATTCGGCGTTGACGCAACCGACAGTGCAAAAGCACTTATCGCTGACGGCGCTATGACCGGTACCGTAAAACAGGATAACGTAGGTATGGCAGTTGCAATTCGTATGACCGTTGAAGCAATCGCAGCAGGAAATTCCCCTGTTGATGCTCTTGCAGGTCTTAAAGACGATCGTTTCTCCATCGCTCCCGACAGCGCTGCAAAACTCTTCGTTGCATACGCACCTTACACCGGCGAATAATACATAATTCGGCTGAAATTTTATGGCAGCTGCCGCAAGCGCGGCAGCTGCCTATCTTACATTTTCCGGCAGGGAACGGCAAGCGCCACTACAAACTGAACAGGCAGTGTTGTTTGCCGTTCTCTGTCAATCTCTGAACAAGCTTTTTCTATTTTTTGAGTAAAGGAGGAAGGGCGATTATGGATCAGAATGTTCTTCTGAAAATGACCGGCATTACAAAAACTTTTCCCGGCGTAAAAGCGTTGGACGGCGTAAACTTTGAACTTAAAGCAGGAACCGTTCATGCTCTTATGGGAGAAAACGGCGCCGGAAAATCCACCCTTATGAAATGCCTCTTCGGTATATATGCCAAAGACGGCGGCCAGATTCTTCTCGACGGTAAGGAGATCAATTTCAAAAGCAGTAAAGAAGCTTTGGAAAACGGCGTCGCCATGGTGCACCAGGAACTTAACCAGGCGCTCAAACGCAGCGTTATGGATAACATCTGGCTTGGACGTTATCCGAAAATCGGCGGAATTATGGTTGACGAAAAGAAGATGTATAAGGATACCAAGGCGGTATTTGACGAACTCGGAATCGACGTTGACCCCCACCGTATTATGAGTACCATGTCTGTTTCCCAAAGACAGATGGTCGAAATTGCGAAAGCTGTTTCCTATAATTCCAAGATAATCGTTTTCGATGAACCGACCTCTTCTCTTACCGAGCAGGAAGTTGAGCATCTTTTCGAAATCATCAATATGCTCCGCAACAAAGGCGTTGGCATTATTTACATTTCCCACAAAATGGCGGAGATCAAACGCATTTCCGATTACATAACCGTAATGCGCGACGGCAAATGGATTGCCACCGACCATGCGGACAACCTTGAAATGGCGGATATCATCAGACTGATGGTAGGACGCGAACTTACAAACCAGTTCCCGCCCAAAACCAACGTTCCCGGCGACGTTGTTCTTGAAGTTCAGAACGTCACAGGTCTTTATAACCAGCTTCAAGACGTTACTTTCAACGCAAGAAAAGGCGAGATCCTCGGACTTGCAGGACTTGAAAGTTCCGGCCGAAGCGAAACTCTTGAAAGCATTTTCGGTATCCGCACCAGAAAGAGCGGAACAATTGCTCTTGACGGAAAACCCTGCTTCAACCGCAACGCACATGAATCCATCAAGAACGGCTTCTCCCTTCTTACTGAAGAACGCCGCGCCACCGGTATTTTCGGTGTTCTTGATATCAAGGATAACACAGTTATTTCAAGCCTTAAACGTCACCTTCGTTTTGGACTTTGGCTCAGCGAAAAATCCCAGAGGGAAGATACCCAGTATTATATCGACGCAATGCGTACGAAAACTCCTTCCCAGGAAACCAAAATCCGTTCTCTTTCCGGTGGTAACCAACAGAAAGTTATTATCGGACGCTGGCTTCTTACAGATCCGGAAGTTCTTCTTTTGGATGAGCCTACCCGCGGAATCGACGTAGGTGCAAAATATGAAATTTATCAGCTTATCATTGATCTTGCAAACAAAGGTAAAACCGTTATCGTTGTTTCTTCCGAAATGCCCGAGCTTCTCGGTATTTGCGACAGAATCGTAGTAATGTCCGGCGGAAGAGTTGCCGGCGAAGTTGACGGCCAAAACACCACCCAGGAAGAGATCATGACCCTGGCTGCTAAATATGTTTAAGGTGGAGAAATAGCATGACTAATCCTATTGCAAATATTCAGCGCAATGTTGCTGATTTCCGCCAGATGGACAAAGCGGACAAAAAACGTTATATTACCGACCTTGTGCTTAACAACGCACTTTATATTCTTCTGTTTGTATTCGTAATTTACACCGCTATACAGAAACCTAACTTTCTTTCCCTCGGTTCCTTTGCAAACCTTATAATTCAGGTTGCTGCATATCTTCCGATGGCTCTTGGTATTGCGGGCTGTATCGTTCTTACCGGTACCGACCTTTCCGCAGGCCGTATCTCCGGTCTTACCGCGGCAGTAGCAGGTGTTTTCCTTCAGAAAACCGACTTCATCAACAAAATGTTCCAGAACCTTCCGGAAGTTAACGGTTGGTGGATCGCCGCAACTCTTCTTACCGTTGTTGCAATCGGCGCAATAATCGGTCTTGTAAACGGTTTCTTTGTTGCAAAATTCAGCCTTCATCCTTTCATCGTAACCCTTTCCACCCAGCTTATTACCTACGGTATTATTCTTTGGTTCTTTGCTCTTAACGGAAACAACGGCCAGCCTATCTCCGGCCTCAGCGATGAATACAAAACCTTCGTAAACGGCGAAATGTTCCGCCTTGGAAACGTAGCTGTTCCGAGATACGTTCTTTATTCCATTCTCCTTATCGGAATCATGTGGTTCATCTGGAACAAAACCACCTTTGGTAAGAATATGTTCGCAGTTGGTTCCAACGCAGAAGCAGCAAAAGTTTCCGGCGTAAACGTTTTCTGGACCACTGTTCTTGTACATACCCTTGCAGGTGCGGCTTATGGTTACACCGGCTTTATCGAAGGCGCACGAAGCGGTTCCGTTGCTCCTAACTCCGGACTTAACACCGAATGCGACGCTATCGCGGCTTGCGTAATCGGCGGTGTTTCTTTCGTCGGCGGTACTGGTAAAATCAGCGGTATCATCCTCGGCGTTGTAATCCTCCGCCTTATCTTCGTTGCTCTCACCATGCTCGGCGTTGATTCTTCCAGCCTTTATATCATCAAAGGTGCAATCATCCTTTGCGCCTGCGCACTTGATATGCGTAAATATCTCGTTAAGAAATAATGGAAGATTATAATAACAATCAGATTCCGGAAGAGGAAGAAGTTCAGAAACAGGAAGAACAGATACCGAAATTCCGCGGACTTTACAGATATGTTAATATATCCGTAAAGCAGCTGGATATGATAATCGGGCTTTGCATTCTTGTTATAATAATCGTTGTTGCGATTGAACTGATGGATCCGGGATTTACAGTAAGTTTCAACTCCCTTGGCGGAACCGACGTTGCTCCTCAGGAACAGATGTACGGCGACCTTATTGATGTTCCGGAACCTCCCACAAGGGAAGGCTATACTTTCACCGGTTGGTATAGAGATAACGCTTGTTATGTTCCCTGGGACCTTGAAACCGATACAGTAGAAACAGATACAACGCTTTATGCCGGTTGGGAAAAAATAGAATAAAACAATAAAAAAATCCTCCGGTACTTTTGCACAGGAGGATTTTATTGTTTATGCATTATTGAGAAGATTGAGTTCTTCGTCGGTCAAAGGAATTTCCGCACCTTTTAGGTTGCTGACAAAATGTTCAACGTTTGAAGAACCGAAGAGCGGGATTACCCTTGGAAAACCTTCACAGCGGTGAAGATTTACCATCCATGCGACAGCAAGGGCGCTTGCGGTTATTCCTTTTTCCTTTGCCATGTTTTTAAGGAAATCAAGCCTTTCGCCGGCAACAAGTTCCGAAGGAAGGCGGTCCGGGTTTTCATAGCCGCCTTTTGCAAGGCAGGAATATGCAACAAGGGGAATGTTTTTTGCTTCAAGATAGCGAAGACGTTCGCGATTGGTATATTCATTGAAAATATATTGTGAAGCAATGTCGCCCCTTGCCTTGAGATAGGTGAACCACTGCTGCATCATAGTGAAGGGCGTTTCGGCAACGGAATTTGCTTCGGCAAAACGCCAGGTGTCATAATTGCTTCCGCCGAGAAAACGAACTTTTCCTTTAACGATAAGGGAATGGAAAGCTTCCATGGTTTCTTCCAGAGGAGTGTTGATATCATCGGTGTGGGCGTAATAAAGATCGATATAATCGGTTTTAAGCTTGCGAAGGCTTTCGTCGATCCAGTATTCTATTTGTTCTTTGCGAAGTCCCTGACCTTCGCCGTGACGGTCAAAACCTACTTTTGTGGCAAGAACAATTTTATCACGGCATTTGCGGCTTTCAAAATATTCACCTAAAAGGGTTTCGCTTTCGTCGCCGGTTCCCTGCCAATGGGCATAGTTGTTTGAAGTATCGATAAAATTTCCGCCCATATCAATATAGGCATCGAGCACAGCAAAAGCATCTTCTTTCGAGGTGGTTGTGCCGAAGTTCATGGCGCCGAGGGCGACGTTTGATACTTCAAGTCCGTTGGGTAAAATCAGTTTTTCCATATAGGCTTCTTCCTTTCGTTTTTTTGTCTGATTTTATTATAACTGACGGCACCGGGCAAAGCAACGAAAAAAACGATAATAATGGGCTTTTTTGTTTTTACTATTCCTTTTTGATCATATTGGATGTATAATGAAAAAAAGAAAATGGGGGTATGCGCAATGATAACATCTGCACTTAAAATTAATCCGGAACAGAAAGAAAAATTGGATTCTGGCTTTGAATCTGTTTTCGGCAAAAAGCCGGAACGCTATTTTTCCGCACCGGGACGCACGGAAATAGGCGGTAACCATACGGACCACCAACGGGGAAGAGTTCTTGCAGCTGCTGTAAATCTTGATACCGTGGCGGCAGTTCGCGTTAACGGAACAGATACGATCCGCATTTGCTCAAAAGGTTATCCTATGTGCGAAATAGATGTTAACAATCTTGTTCCGGATGATAATGAAATAAACACAACCCCCGCACTTATAAGAGGAGTTGCAGCGCGTTTTGTACAGCTTGGATGCGAGGTAAAGGGTTTTGACGCATACTGTGAATCCACCGTTCTTCCCGGAAGCGGACTTTCTTCTTCCGCAGCTTATGAAGTTCTTATCGGAACCATTATCAATCATATGTTCTTTGATGCAAAAGTTTCTCAGGCAGAAGTTGCACAGATTGGTCAGTATGCAGAAAATGTTTTCTTCGGAAAACCTTGCGGACTTATGGACCAGACAGCTTCCGCCGTCGGAAACCTTGTTACAATTGACTTTTTTGATAAAGAAAAACCGATTATAAAACCCGTGAATTTTGATTTTTCTTCCTGCGGTCATGCCCTTTGTATTATTGACACCAGAGCAAGCCATGCTGATCTTACGGATGAATATGCTGCGATTCCCGGAGAAATCAAAATGATTGCGGAATATTTCGGCAAAGAAGTTCTTACCGAAATCGATGAAAAAGATTTCTTTGCGGAAATTCCGAAACTCAGAGAAAAATGCGGCGACAGAGCAGTTATGCGTGCTGCTCATTTCTATCAGGAAAATGCCCGCGTTCCGAAACAGGTTGAAACGCTTGAAAAAGGCGATTTTGAAGGATTCCTTAAACTCGTTAAAGAAAGCGGATATTCCTCCTATATGTATCTCCAAAACGTAATTCCTGCGGGTTATAAAGAGCACCAGGATGTTGCTGTCGCTCTTGTGCTGTGCGAACATCTGCTTGCGGGAAAAGGCGCTTACAGAGTTCATGGCGGCGGTTTTGCCGGAACTGTTCAGGCTTTTGTTCCTTTTGAAATTCTTGAAAAATTCCGTGAAGGAATAGATAACGTTCTTGGCGAAGGGGCTTGCCATGTGCTTGGTGTCCGTCCCCAGGGCGGCGTTGAAATGGAGGCGGACTGATGAAAATAGAAACATATATCGATGCCGTTGTTTCATACGCAATGAATACCGGACTTGCACAGCCGGAAGACCACAGAGTTTTGATAAACCGTCTTCTTGATTTGCTTGGAAAGTCTGATTATGAACCTTCTGACGAACCTCAGCCGGAAGATATTGAAGATATACTTGCGGGTATTCTTGATTATGCTGTTGAAAACGGTCTTTGTGATGACAACATAACCGCAAGGGATATTTTTGACACAAGAATAATGGGTGCGATTACCCCGATGCCGAGAGAAATTGTCAGAACATTTTGGGAAAAATATGAAAAAGATCCGGTGGAAGCAACGGATTGGTATTATAAATTTTCCTGCGACACGGATTATATCCGCCGCTACCGCATTAAAAAAGATATGCGCTGGAAATACGAATGTGAATACGGAGAGCTTGATGTTACAATAAACCTTTCCAAACCGGAAAAAGATCCGAAGGCTATTGCTGCAGCAAGAAATGCGCCCCAGACCGCATATCCTAAATGCCAGCTTTGCTGTGAAAATGAAGGATACGCAGGAAGAATGAACCACCCGGCAAGGGCAAACCACAGAATCATTCCTATAAAAATCTGCGGAGCAGATTGGTGCTGGCAATATTCTCCATACGTTTATTACAATGAGCACTGCATCGTGCTCAATGAAGAACATATCCCAATGAAAATAGATAAATCGGCGTTTGAAAAACTGCTTGATTTTGTAAGAATCTTTCCCCATTATTTTGTAGGTTCAAATGCGGATCTTCCGATAGTGGGTGGTTCTATCCTTAGCCATGAACATTTCCAGGGCGGACATTACACTTTTGCAATGGAAAAAGCCGCGGTAAAGGAAAAAGTTGTTTTCAAAGGCTTTGAAGATATCGAAGCTGGAATTGTTAACTGGCCCATGAGCGTTATACGTCTTTGCGGAGCAGATTCCGAAAGAGTTGCGGAACTTGCGGATAAAATCCTCGGTTTCTGGAGGAAACACAACGACGAAAGTGCAGGCATAATTGCATTTTCCAACGGACAGCCGCATAACACAATAACACCGATTGCCCGCCGCAGGGGAGATAATTTTGAACTCGACCTTGTTCTTCGCTGCAATATTACAACGGAAGAACATCCTCTTGGCGTATTCCACCCTCATGCGGACAAACATCATATAAAAAAGGAAAATATAGGCCTTATTGAAGTAATGGGTCTTGCGGTTCTTCCAAGCAGACTTAAACAGGAACTCAGCGACCTTGCAGAAGCTGCGGTTTCCGGTAAAGATATTTTTTCTGACGAAGTTCTTTCAAAACATGCCGAATGGCTTGAAGAGCTTAAAAAGGAATATACCTTTACAAAAGAAAACGCAATGGATATAATACTTAAAGAAACCGGAAAAGTTTTTTCAAAAGTTCTTGAAGATGCCGGAGTTTATAAAAACACTCCGGAGGGACAGAAAGCATTTGTTGGTTTTATAAACGAAGTGAACAGGGAGGCATAATTTATGAAAGTACTTGTAACCGGAGGCGCCGGATATATCGGAAGCCATACCGTTGTTGAACTTATCGAAGCGGGATATGAACCCATTATTGTAGATGATCTTTCCAATGCGAAGGAAGACGTTGTCGACAGAATCGAAATTATTACCGGAAAACGTCCTGTTTTTTATAAAGTTGACTGCAAAGACAAAGAAGCGATGCGCAAAGTATTTTCTGACCACAAAATTGATTCCGTTATCCACTTTGCCGCATATAAAGCAGTTGGCGAAAGCGTTAAAATTCCGCTTGAATATTATCGCAACAATATCGACAGCACCCTTACCCTTATGGAGGTTATGGAAGAATTCGGATGCAAAAAATTTGTATTTTCCTCTTCCGCAACGGTATATGGCCCCAACAATCCCTATCCTTACAAAGAGGATATGAAAGCTATCGAATCTTCAAGCCCCTATGGCTGGACCAAAGTTATGATCGAAAGAATTCTTATCGACTATGTAACTGCACATCCGGATTACTGCGCAATTCTTCTTCGTTATTTTAACCCGATCGGTTCCCACGAATCCGGTTTGCTCGGAGATGACCCGAACGGAATTCCGAATAACCTTATGCCTTATATCAGCCGTGTTGCCGCAGGACAGCTTGAAAAACTCACCATTTACGGCGATGATTATCCCACCCCGGACGGAACCTGCCAGCGCGATTATCTCCACGTTGTTGATCTTGCTATCGGACATCTTAAAGCGCTTGAGTATGCTGAAAATAAAGAAGGCGTTGAAGCAATCAACCTTGGTACCGGTAACGGCGTTTCCGTTATGGAACTTGTTCATGCTTTTGATAAGGCAAACGATATGGAACTTCCTTATGTTATCGGACCCCGCCGCGAAGGTGACCTTCCTGCATTCTGGGCAGATGCCGCAAAAGCAAAAACTCTTCTCGGTTGGGAAGCAACCCACTCTGTTGAAGATATGTGCCGCAGCGCATGGAAATTTGCAAAAAAAGCAAGTGAGAAATGATTTCTTACAGAGCGTGAAAGGAAGATCATTATGGATGTTTCCAGACAGCTGTTCGGAATAATGCCGGACGGTACGGAAGTTTTTTGTTGGATCCTTACAAATGAAAAGGGTTTTATTGCAAAAATTCTTGATTATGGCGCAACAATACAATCGATTATTGTTCCAGATAAAAACGGAGAACCTGTTGACGTTGTTCTCGGTTATGATACTCTCGAAGGTTATATTTCCGGTGACTGTTATATCGGCGCAACGGTGGGACGTTTTGCAAACCGTATAAAGAAAGGCCGTTTTGAGCTGAACGGCGAAAAATATGAACTTTGCATAAATAACGGCCCGAACCATCTTCACGGAGGAGAAAAAGGTTTTGACAGATGTGTCTGGTCCGCAAAACAGATTGGGGAAAAGGTTGTTTTTTCAAGAACTTCTCCGGATGGAGAAGAGGGTTATCCCGGAAAACTTGAAGTAAAAGTAACTTTCTGTTGGGAAGGCGACAGCATTAAAATTGAATATGAGGCAGAAACAGACAGGGATACCATCCTTAATCTTACCAATCACAGCTATTTCAACCTCAACGGAGAGGGAAAAGTTGATGAACACCTTTTGCAAATCGAAGCAGACAGATATACCGTTTGCGACGAAAACTGCACCCCGACCGGCGAACTTGCTCCTGTTGAAGGAACGGCGATGGATTTCCGGAATTTCAAAACCATCGGAAAAGACGCATATAACGACGAACCCTGTGTAAAACCTTTTGGCGGATATGACGCAAACTTTGTTATAAGCGGGCATCCTTTTGCAAAGGCAACCGGCGACAAAACCGGAATTACCGTTGTTGCGGATACCGACCAGCCCGGAGTTCAGCTTTATACAGCCAACGCTCTTACCGAACAAAAGGGAAAAGGCGGCGCAGATTATGGCTTCAGAAGCGCGTTTTGCCTTGAAACACAGCATTTTCCGGATTGTGTAAATCACCCGGAATGGCCGAGCCCGATTTTGCGAAAGGACGAAAAATTCCGCAGTTTTACAACATATACTTTCATTTGTGGAAGAACGGAAAAACAGATGTAAATTTTAGTATTTTAATTAAGGTGCCCAAGGAAAAAATCCCCGACGGATTGCTATGAAAAAAACCGCTTAACAATGCAAATTGTTGAGCGGATTTTTTTATATCTGCCAATGGGTTTTCCAACACTTGTTTTTCGGAATAATAATCAGCAACGATGTTATTTGAAAAGCAATGTGGAAATACATAAAAGTTTGTGGTATGATTTAAACATGGAAAAATAAAAAGCGAAGGGGGTACCGAAAAAATGTCGCTGCTGTACGGAATAGTTGCTCTTATATCTTTGTGCATGGTCGGAATATGTGTTGCGGCGGATAAAAAACGCAATGCATGGCTGATTCTTGTTTTTGTTTCCGTTTCTGTTTGCAACCTTGGATATTTTATACTTTCAATATCAGACAATCTCGGAAGTGCGCTTACAGCAAACCGTATTGCATATTTGGGAAGTGTGTTTCTGCCGTTTTTTTGCTTATGATGGTGCTTCGCTTCTGTGGAATAAAGCCGGCAAAATGGCTTACAGTTACCCTTGCGGCGGTTGGAGTCGTTATGCTTGGAATTACCACAAGCCCGGGAATTCTGCCAATATATTACAGCATGGTTGACATCGTAATTGAAGACGGAACGACAAAACTCCTCCGCGAATACGGACCTTTGCATGCTCTTTATTACGTATATTTGTTTGGTTATATGTTTTCAATGATAGCCATAGCGTTTTATTCAATTGCAAAGAAAAAGATAAAATCGCATTTGCATACAACGCTTTTGCTCTGCGCCGTTTTTTGCAATATTGCAATATGGCTTATCGAACAGTTTTTACCCCGTGGTTTTGAATGGCTTTCCGTATCTTACATAATTACAGAATGTCTGATTCTGATAATTTATCGTTCAATGCAGAAACAGGGCCTTATGGATTGGGAAGGCAAAATTCCGTCATATCAAATAAACGTATTGCTTTCCGCTTTTCTTCTGCTCTTTGCCAATATAATTCGAGTTGCAACAAAAGAAACAACTCCGATGATGTACGAAATTTCTCATATGGTTGTGTTGCTGATCTATCTCGGTATTCTTATATCCTGGGGAATGTCTGTATATGACCGTATTATAAATAAAATCATCCGCCGTTATCTTATAGTTCTTGTGGGTCTTATGATGTTCTGGATGATGATGCGCGCTTTGAGGTTAACAATATTCCATTATGTTTTCCCCTTTGGACAATGGTGCTGGTATGCATACTATGTTCCGATGATTCTTACTCCGATGGTAAGCTTTTTGGCGACAAAATATATTGGAAAACCGGAAGAATACCGTATTTCAAAAAAATGGTATATGATGTATGTTCCGTCGGCTGCTTTGATAATTGGTATTCTTACAAACGATTTGCATCAGCTTGCATTTCGCTTTTATGAAGGATATGAAGCCGGTTGGGATATTTACCAGCGATCTTTCCTTTATTATGCAGCAGTAGCATGGATTTTTGTCTGCATTACTTTAATGATAGCGGAAGTTATAAAAAATTGCCGGATTCCGGATGAAAAAAAGGTAGTCTGGCTTCCGATAGCAATGCTTGGAATCGGCGTTTTATATACAGTTTTGTATCTTGTTGACAGTGCGTTTTTTGGTTTTATAGAAATGACGGCGGCGCTTTGTTTTACAGTGGTTGCAATTTGGGAAAGCTGCATAAAAACCGGACTTATTCAGTCCAACACGCACTATGATGAGCTGCTGAGATATTCAGGCCTTGGGGTGGTTGTGGCAGACAACGAATATGAAGTGCATTATCGTTCCGAAGACGCAAAATTACTTACCGCCGAGCAGATGAAAGCGGCGGAAATTTCGCCGATTATGCTGGACAGAGATATTCGTGTTTCCAGTTCTGAAATCCGAGGAGGACATACCCTATGGCAGGAAGATATCTCTGAACTTGTGGGAATGCTGAATGAGCTTAAAGAACTGCAGGAGGAACTTAAAGATTCAAATGCGGTTTCAATGAAAAACTATCAGATGGATAAACAAATCCGTACCCTTGAAGAGAAAAACCGTTTGCATGACGAACTTCACAAACAAACTTCCCGTCAGATAAATCTTATGAACGATTGGCTGAAAAAGCTTATCGAAACGGAAGATAAGGATGAAAAGAAAAAAATTCTTCGCCATATCGTTGTGGTGGGCGCATATCTGAAGCGCCGGTATAACCTTGTTCTTGTAAACGAACAGGACGGAATGATAAAAGAAAAAGAATTTCAGCTGAGCATACAGGAAATGATGAAAAACCTTAAGCTTACAGGCGTTGAATGTGCCGATTCTGTAATATTTGGCAAAGATCTTCCGACAGAAGTGGCTATGAAACTTTTCGATTTTTACGAATATGTAATAGAAAATGCTTTTGACGGTTTAAACTTTTTGTTTGCAAGATTTTTCTCGCGCGATGAAAAGTTCTATGCCTGCATCGATGCGGTTTGCAGTTTTGACCTTATGTTTCTTCAATCAGAAAACATATCCGTTGATAAGACAGATGATGATTGCTATACACTTTCTTTCTCGGTCAAAGGGGGTGACGGCAGATGACGAATTTTTATGAAGCGGATTCAATTTTTCAGATTCTTCTTTTGATTTTCAGCCAGTTTGCGGTAATCTTGCTTGCTTCAGGAATAGTTTTTTTGCATAACCGTAAGGCAAAACCGTTTAAGCAGGCTGTGCTGTTCATTTTATTTTTGATAAATTTAATTTTATATGTATTGATGCAGCTTGGCAACCGGTTGGTTTCTCCGGACAGAAACATTCAGCTCCGTATACCGTATATATGGCTTGTTGCCGCGGTAAGTATATCTGTTGCGATTCTTATGTCGGTGATTTTGAACGAAACAAGAAACAGAAAAACCATAAGCCAACGTTCTATCAAAGAATCATTTGATAATCTGCCGACCGGAGTGTGCTATTTCAACGAAGATGGATTTCCGGTTCTTTGTAATGGCGCGATGCATCGCTTCAGCTTTGCCGTTTGCGGAAAAGACGTGCAGTATATTACTGATCTTGAAAGCTGCCTTTCAGAGGATTTTATATCTTCCGTCGGAGCCTATAAAGACGGAAACGTGTTTATTCTTCCGGATAAAAAAGCATGGAAAATCGAAAAGCGTTCCATTGCTGATGAAAAAGGCAATATCTATACGCAATATGTTGCTACGGATGTTACGGATCTTAACAGGAACCGCGAAGAACTTGTTAAAGAGAACGAAAGGCTCCGTAATGTTCGTGCCGAACTGAAAAAACTTTCTGCAAACGTAGTTGCGGTTACCCGTGAAGAAGAAATTCTAAACACAAAGATGCGCGTTCATGATGAGATGGGAAGATGCCTTATTGAGGCACAGAAATATCTTAATGAAAATAATGAAAACGGTATTCCCGACAGTGTTGCGCTTTCGTGGAAACGGGCGGTTTCTATGGTAAAATATAACAACGATATTCCGAATGAAGACATGCTTTTGCAGATAAGAAAAGCCTGCGAATCCATGAAACTTGCATTTATTCAAAACGGAAACATTCCGAAACATGAAAAAACGGCTTATATTTTCACCTGCGCTATTCGTGAATGTGTGACAAATGCGGTGCGTTATGCAAAGGCAAATAATCTCTATGCCGCTTTTACAGAAAACGAAAACGAATACGCAGTAACGATTACCAATGACGGAATAAAGCCGGAAAAGGAAATAGTTGAGGGCGGAGGTCTTTCAACCCTGCGCCGCCGTGTTGAAAGAATCGGCGGTTTTATGAAGATAGATTCGAAGCCGCAGTTTGTTTTGACAGTAACCGTACCAAAAGAAAAGGAGGGAATACTATGACAAAGGTGCTGATTGTTGAAGACCAGAAAATGGCCCAGGAAAATATGGAAGCTATTGTGCAGTCCTCCGCGGATTATATCCTTGCCGGAACGATTTCCAATGCGGCAGATGCGGAACTTGTTTGTATGCATAAGCCCGTTGACCTTATTCTTATGGACGTATGTACCGCTTATGATGAAAGCGGAATCGAAGCCTGCGCAATAATTAAGAAAAAACATCCGAAAATCAAAGTCATAATTGTTACTTCCATGGCTGAACACACTTTTATTGAAAAAGCGAAGGAAGCCAACGCCGACAGCTTTTGGTATAAAGACGCAAGCCGGAACAATCTTCTTGACGTAATGGAGCGCACTATGGCTGGGGAGCATATCTTCCCGGACAAAACCCCGGAAGTAAGGCTTGGCCTGAGTTCAAGCTACGAACTGACAAATGCGGAATTTGATGTGCTCCGCGCATTGATGCAAAGCACAGGCGATGAGGATGCGGCAAAAATGCTTGGCTGCACAAAAGCAAATATTCGCTGGCATGTGGGAAAAATCCTTGAAAAAACCGGTTACCGAACGCGTACAGAACTTCTTATTGCGGTGGCGCAGAAAAATCTGATCATCGTTACCCCCGATAAAGCTTTTGATGACTGAATATGTAATAATGTTAAAAAATCTCTCCGGATCAAAACGGGGAGATTTTTTGTTATATTTAAACAAAAAAATCGAATTTTAGTATGAAATACTATTACTTGTGCTAGTGACTTTATTTAAAAAAACGATAAAATAAAATATGGATAGATATATTTATATATTCATCCAGTTTCGAAAGGAAGAAGGCGATTCTATGAGGCGAATTGTGATAAATATGCAGAACTCTCTGTTTTGCGATGCTATTTCCGAAACACTTCGGATATCGGAAAACGAATTTAATCCATACTCAGTTGATTCTCCGGATAAGGTTTTCGATGAATGCAAATGGCTTGTTCCTTATGCTCTGCTTATGGAGGTAACAGGATTTACCCCATGGAACCTTTGTGAGCGAATGAGGATTATAAATTCTGTAAGACTTCAGATGCCTGAATGTAAAATAGCTCTGATAGTAGATGAAAACGCAGAAAAAGAGCTTGCAAAAGAAGTAAGACAGGCAAAGAAGGACGGTTTGATAGATCAGTTTATCTATGGTTCAATATCTGCAACGTACCTTGCTGATATTGTTGATAGCCTGTAAATATAAAATCATAACATAATTTAAATATATGGGGAGGCGAAGAAATGGCAATCGATATAACGAACCACAAATGTCCTGCGTGTACTGGGCCGCTGCATTATGTTGGGTCAAGCGGAATGCTTGAATGTGATTACTGCGGAAGCAAATATACGGTTGAGGAAATAGAAAAACTCTATGCAGAAGATGTTGCAAAAGCGGAAGATGGTTTTGCAAAGAACGAGGAAAAAAAGGAAAAAGAAAAAGCTGAATTCGCAGCCATGGGAATGGAATGGAGCGAGGAAGAGGCAAAAGGAATGAAAACCTACGGCTGCCCTTCCTGCGGAGCGGAACTTATCTGTGACGCAACAACCGCCGCCACAAGCTGCCCCTATTGCGGAAACCCGACCGTAATTCCGGGACAGTTCACCGGAGGACTTAAACCGGAGCTTGTAATTCCGTTCAAACTGAATAAGGAGCAGGCAGTAAAAGCCCTTGAAAAATACTACAAAGGAAAGATATTTCTTCCAAAGGCGTTTAAAGAACATAACCATATCGAAGAGATAAAAGGAGTATATGTTCCGTTCTGGCTTTGCGACTGCGAAATGGGAGGCAGCGCAATGTATAAAGGCGCAAACGTAAGAAGCTGGCGCGATGGAGATTATGACGTAACGGAAACTACATATTTCAACGTAATGCGCGAAGGAAACCTTGGATTTGAAATGATCCCGGTAGATGCTTCCACAAAGATGCCCGACGCGCATATGGACGCTGTTGAACCTTTTGATTACAGCGAACTCAAGCCTTTTTCCACAGCATATCTTCCGGGATTTCTTGCGGATAAATATGACGTGAGCCAGGAAGCGAGCATGGAAAGAATTGAAGGAAGAGCAAGAAACAGCATCAAAGCCGAAATGCGAAACACCGTAAGAGGATATTCGATGGTTACAACCGAAATGGAAAATTTCAGTTTTGAGAATAAGGGCGTAAAATATGCGCTTATGCCGGTATGGATGCTGAGCACGAAATGGAAGGGACAGAACTTTCTTTTCGCAATGAACGGCCAGACAGGAAAACTGATAGGCGATTTGCCGGTGGATAAGGGCAAATTCTGGGGACTTTTTGCGGCGATAGCGGCGCCCCTTGCGATAATATCCAGCGTAATCTGGATTCTTTTGTGAGAGGAGGCGGCTTATGATGACTAAAAAGATTGTTTCGATAGTATTTGCAATCATTCTGATGTTCGGAATGGGAATATCCGCCTTTGCAGCCGGAGAAGTTGAGTTTGATATAATGGTGGTGGATTTCCCGGATATCCTTAGCGATGAGGAAGAAAAGGAACTTGAGGAAAGAGCATGGCATCTTACCAAAAAATATAAATGCGCGGTGTATATTCTTATTACGGACAACTGCGAAGGATACGAAACCTGGGAATACAACGAACTTCTTCACAGCGAACTTTCGCTGGGATACGGTGAAGAAAAAAGCGCGGTTATCCTTCTTCTTTCGATGGACGACAGGCAGTATGACCTTATGGCCCACGGTTACGGAAACACTGCGTTTACCGATTACGGAAAAGACGTTATGGCAGAAAGGTTCCTCGATGATTTTGCAAACGACGATTGGTATTGGGGATTCAGCGATTATCTTGATACCTGTGAAGAATTTCTTGAGATGGCCGCAAACGGCGAACCTTTTGATGTTTCTTCCGATGAAGGGGGAAGCAATATTCTCGGAGTGATCATTATCGTGCTCATTTCATGTCTTGTGGCGTTTGGCGTTTGCCTTGTTTTCAAAGCGCAGATGAAAACCGCAAGAATTGCAACCGAAGCGCATGATTACCAGAAAGAACTCAATCTTACAAACCATTATGACAGATTCAGCCACAGAGATATCCAAAGAATTTACAATCCTCCGCAGGAAGATAACGACGGCGGAACCACCATCAACAGCAACGGTTCTTCCCATAAAAGCGGCGGGTTCTGAT
>JAFSEN010000073.1 GCA_017435745.1 Oscillospiraceae bacterium | reverse complement strand
GGGTGCAAAGGGATTGAGAAGAGAGAGGAAAAGTTCGTATTCATCTTTGGTGATGCTTCCGGTTGCGGTAATATCGTTGATAAGGCTCATCATTGCGGCAATTGCGGTGTTGGCTTTAAGGTTATCAACATCTTCGCCGACCTTTTTGATGGTCTTGTGGAAGTTGCTTTCAAGTTCGGGGCGGATTCCTTCGCCGGACATAATATCCTGGAGAGCCCAAACTCTGTCGAGGAAGCGTTTGCAGCCTTTGATGGAGTTTGTGTTCCAGGGAGCGGCTTTTTCAAAGTCGCCGATAAACATTTCGTAAAGGCGGAGGGTATCTGCGCCGTAATCGCGGATTACGTCATCCGGGTTAACTACGTTTCCGCGGGATTTGGACATTTTTTCGTTGTTTTCACCGAGGATCATTCCGTGGCTGGTACGTTTGGAATAGGGTTCCTTGGTGGAAACAGCGCCGATGTCATAAAGGAATTTATGCCAGAAGCGGCTGTAGAGAAGGTGGAGAGTGGTGTGTTCCATACCGCCGTTATACCAATCTACGGGCATCCAGTAATCAAGAGCTTCCTTGGAAGCAATTCCGGTGTCGCAGTTCGGGTCGCAATAGCGGATGAAATACCAGGAAGAACCTGCCCACTGGGGCATTGTGTCGGTTTCACGGTGCGCTTTTCCGCCGCAGCAGGGACAAGTTGTTTCAACCCATTCAGTCATGGTGGAAAGGGGGCTTTCGCCGTTGTCGGTGGGTTCGTAAGATTCAACTTCCGGAAGGAGAAGAGGAAGCTGATCTTCCGGAACGGGCTGCCAGCCGCATTTTTCACAATGGATCATCGGGATAGGTTCGCCCCAATATCTCTGGCGGCTGAAGACCCAGTCGCGGAGTTTATAGTTTACTTTTGCGTGACCGATTCCTTCTTTTTCAAGATATTCGATCATTGCTTTTTTTGCTTCCTCAACGGTCATTCCGTCTTCGAAGCCGGAGTTTACCATAATGCCTTCATTGCAGTCGGTATATGCTTCTTCCTCAACGTTGCCGCCTTTAACGACTTCGATTATCGGAAGACCGAATTTTTTTGCAAATTCCCAGTCGCGGGTATCGTGTGCGGGAACAGCCATGATTGCGCCGGTTCCGTAGGAAGTGAGGACGTAATCGGAAATGAAAATCGGGATCTCTTTTCCGGTAACGGGGTTGATTCCTTTAACGCCTTTAAGCATTACGCCGGTTTTGTCTTTTGCAAGTTCGGTACGCTCGAAATCGGATTTTTTCGCTGCTTCTGCCTGGTAAGCTCTTACTTCGTCGATGTTTTCAAGTTTATCTGCCCATTTTTCGATATATGCGTGTTCGGGGCTCATTACCATATAGGTTGCGCCGAAAAGGGTGTCGCAGCGGGTGGTATAAACGGTGAGAACGTCGCCGAGGGTGGTGTTGAAGTTAACTTCTGCGCCGGTGGAACGGCCGATCCAGTTTTTCTGGGAAGTTTTTACTCTTTCGATATAATCGACTTCGTCGAGGTCATCGATAAGGCGCTGGGCATATTCGGTAATTTTGAGCATCCACTGGGATTTAACTTTGTGGACAACTTCACTTCCGCAGCGTTCGCAAACGCCGTTTACAACTTCTTCGTTTGCAAGAACAACTTTGCAGCCGGTGCACCAGTTTACGTTTGCCTCTTTTTTATAAGCAAGGCCGCGTTTGAAAAGCTGGATGAAGATCCACTGGGTCCATTTATAATAATTGGGGTCTGTGGTGTTGATTTCTCTGTCCCAATCGAAAGAAAGTCCGAGGGATTTAAGCTGGGCCTTGAAATGGTCAACGTTGTTTTTTGTTACAATTTCGGGGTGGATATGGTTTTTAATCGCAAAGTTTTCGGTGGGAAGACCGAAAGCATCCCAACCCATAGGATAGAGGACGTTATAGCCCTGCATTCTCTTTTTTCTGGAAACAATATCCAAAGCGGTGTAGGAACGGGGATGTCCTACATGAAGTCCCTGTCCGGAAGGATAGGGGAATTCAACAAGTCCGTAGAATTTGGGCTTGGTGTAATCGGTGGTTGCGGCATAGGGTTTCTTTTCGTCCCAGATGTCCTGCCACTTCTTTTCAATTGCGGCATAATCATAGCCTTTCATTTTTCGGTTCCTCCAGTTTAACTAAAATGCGCCCCTTGTTAAAGGGGAGAGGGCCACATCGCGTAAGCGGTGGCGAGGGGATTCTTTTTTTGTGCCGAGTTTTTTGTTGTGGCGGAAATCTTTACAAAATCCCTCCACCGTGCGTACCGCAACGGTCACCCTCCTTTAGACAAGGGAGGCAATAAAAAAATCCCGTCTTTCGCAAAACGAAAGACGGGAACATAATTTTACCCGCGGTACCACTTTCTTTGGCGCAAAAGCGCCCGGCTTGAAATCATATAACGGTGAAAACCGTCCGGTTTTACTTTTGCGGAAAAACGCAATTTCCTCCGGCTGCTCGAAAGTGAGTTCATCTGCTTTTTCAATACCGCATTTCACCAAAACTGCGGCTCTCTTTGATTGGAAAAACAAACTACTTGTTCTTTGTCAAAGCATTTTTTAATATATACACATTAGGTTTATAATAACAAGACTAAATGGGCTTTGTCAAGGGATTTTTGAAAAAACATCCCGCAAACAACAGTAGGGACCGCTGTCCTCAGCGGTCCGTTGTTACGGAACGTCGGGGACGACGTTCCCTACGGTCGGATGGCGTGGTAATTATTCTTCCTCGAAATTGATTTCTTCGATTTTTGCATCGGACCAAAGTCTTTCAAGGGAATAAAATTCGCGGACTTCGTCGTTGAAAATGTGGACGATTACGCTTGCATAGTCCATAAGTATCCAGCTTGCGGAAGAATAGCCTTCAACTCTCTGGGGGGCAATTCCGTCTTCGTGGCCGAGAGCGAAATCGATATCGTTGGAAAGGGACTGGACGTGGCTTTTGTTGGTTGCGGAAGCAATTACAAAATAATCGCCGATGCTGCTGATTTCGCCGATTTTGAGCACGCGAAGTCCGATTGCTTTTTTGCTGTCAAGAATTTTTGCGATTTTAAGTGCAAGTTCTCTGGATTCCATAGATATTTCCTTTCTTAAAATGTTATTTTTACGTTTTTATATTCTTCAAGAAGCGCTTCGGTATCTTTTCCTTTGGGAAAACCGCGCCTTTCAAGGTCGCCGGCGATCCAGCGGACGCCGTATGCAATTCCTTCATCAAGGCTGTAATCGGTAAGATTGCGGGTATATTCCGCATCGGGATAGTTTCTTTCTGCGCTTGTTAAATCTGCCATATATATAACTTTTTCGAGTATGCTCATCTTCCCTCTTCCGGAAGTGTGGTAGCGCACCGCGTTGAGCACGTCTTTGTCGGTAACCCCGAGTTCGTGCTCACAATAAACTGCACCGGCAATTGAATGCCACAAAGCCGGGGATTTCATGGTATCCTCGTCAAGTTCAATCCCGGCGCTTTTTATTATTGAGAGCTGTTCTTCGTTGGGGATCCCTTTGCAGATATCATGGACAAGGCCGACAAATTCGGCTTTTTCCGGGTTTGCGCCATATTTTTCCGCAAGAAAAACGGCTCTTTTTGCTACGTTGAGAGAATGCTGATACCGGTGCTCATTCATTCTTTCTTTGAGCACCGATTTAAGCTCTTCCTCCGGAAGATTGCAGAATTTCAGCGTATCCATTATTCCGCCTCTTCTTCAGCCGGATAGGTTGCAATGGCTTCGACCGCAGCGGGAAGGTAAAATCCGCGGCCGCAATCGATTATTTCGGAAGTTGTTTCCGTTACGGCAAAGGTGATATAGAAACAATCTTCATAAGCGCCGTAGAAGTTGAGGTTGATTATTCCGTTCTCCCTCAGCATGATGCTGTGGAAATATCCGGCTTCCTCCGCGATAAATTCAAGTTCCTCTTCGGTCGCATCCGGATAATATCTTTCAAGAAGCTCGTCGATAAGGCCCTGTTTATAAATAATATCGATTACGTCGGAACCTGCTTCATATTTTCTAAGGTCCGCGCGGCGGAGAGTATCATCCGCGCCGTATTCATAAAATTCGCCGTCTTTGAGATAGAACCAATATTTTTTCGTTGTGGGTTCTTCCTCTTTTGCAAGTTCCTCATCCTCATAATAATCGTGGGAAGTAAACTCTGCGGTAAAATCCGTTCCGCCCTGGTATTCAAGGTTCGAGAACATTCCGGTAACGGCGGTTTCATACACCTTGCTGTTTTCGATTCCGAAAACATAGGTAAGACCGTCGTCATAGTTTTCTGCAAAAAGAAAAGTTGTTCCGTCAACGTCAAGAACTTCGGGGTTTTTCCATTTTCCGTTTTCGCCCAGTTCGGCGGCATAGTTTTCGTTTGCGTACCAAAGCACGCCTTCAAGATATTCTGTTCCGGCTTTTCCGCAGAACGCAAAAGCTTCGGAAGTTCCGTCGCCGTCAAAATCGTCGAATTGGAACCAAACCGTCTGGCCTTCGCTGTATTCGTTGAGTTTATCTCTTATAACCTCTTCTGCGTCGATGTTTTCAAGCTGTTCGTTCATATCCACCTTGCCCACAAGGTCATCGAGAAAGCTTTCATAACTTTCTCTCCAGCCCCCGGAACAGGCAGAAAGCGCGAGCACCATGATAACTGTCATGGCCATAAAAAGAATCATCGTTTTTTTAAGCATTTTTTGCCTCCTGGTTTCGGTCAGTTGTAATAAAGATAATGATCCCAGATATAATCGTCAACTCCTTCCGGAACCATTGAAGAAATGTCGTCCGAACGGCGGACAGCTTCTCTTATTCCGGTGGAGGAAATTTCTTTTACGTCAATGGGAACGATCCTTACTTCCGCTCCGTAACTTCTCAGAACGGCCGCTTCCGCTTCAAGAACCGCGTCATCTTCCCAATTTCTTGCGGCAACCGCAAGAACCGCTTCGTCTGTAATTTTATGCCAGGCGTACCAGCGTTGGAAATAAAGAAGCATATCGCCGCCGATAAGCAGGAAAAATTCATCGTCCGGATAAATTTCCCGAAGCTGGGAAACGGTATCTGCCATATAGCCTTCATCCTCGCGCTTTATTTCAATATCGGAAACTTCAAAACCGGGAAGATTTCCGAAAGCAAGGTTGCACATATTCATTCTGTGTTCCGAAGGGGTCATGGCAAGCCCTTTTTTATGCGGCGGCTGATAAGCCGGGATCACAATTATCTTATCGAGAGAAAGTTCTTCCATAAAGGTAAGCGCAGCGTTTACATGGCCCACATGCACCGGGTCGAAACTTCCCCCGTAAATACCGATTTTCATGGTTGCTCCTTTTTATCAGGGAAGGATAATTTTGGGTTCTTTAAGGTTGCGTTTGTAAACGACAAATTTTCTGCCGATTACCTGAACGGCTTCGCAGCCTTTGATTCCGTTCATAACAAGTTCAATGGCTTCTTTTGAAGAAACCGGGGAAGTTTCAAGAACGGAAACTTTTACGATTTCTCTTGCATCAAGAGCTTCGTCAACGTTTTTGATGAGAGCTTCGGTAACGCCTTCCTTGCCAACCTGGAGGATGGAAGGGATTCCGTTTGCAAGGGAACGAAGATATGCGCGCTGTTTGGTAGTGATCATTAATTTTTCTCCTTATTTTATATTAACTTTTTGTTGGTTCCGTGTTTCAGTCAAAAATTGCTTTTGCAAAAGCTTCCGGGTCGAAGGGCTGGAGGTCTTCCGCTTTTTCGCCGACACCGATGAATTTTATCGGAATATCAAGTTCTTTTCTGATTCCGATTACAACGCCGCCTCTGGCGGTTCCGTCAAGTTTTGTAAGTACGATTCCGGTTATGGGACAAGCATTTCCGAATTCCCGCGCCTGGTTAAGGGCATTTTGGCCGGTGGTTCCGTCAAGAACAAGAAGGGTTTCAACGGAAGATTCCGGCGCTTCTCTTTCGATTACCCTGCCGATTTTTGCAAGTTCATCCATAAGACCTTTTTTGTTCTGAAGTCTTCCTGCTGTGTCGCAGATTATAACGTCGGCTTTTCTTGCCTTACCGGCGGCTATTGCGTCGAAAACAACCGCGGCCGGGTCGGAACCTTCGGAATGTTTTATAAGTTCCGCGCCGCATCTTTCGGTCCAGACTTCAAGCTGGTCGATTGCCGCCGCACGGAAGGTATCCGCCGCCGCGACAACAACTTTTTTGCCTTCGTCCATAAAGTTTTTTGCAAGTTTGCCTATGGTTGTGGTTTTTCCCGCTCCGTTAACTCCGATCATCATTATGATAGCGGGTTTGTTTTCAATGTTGAGTTCCTGGCCGCCTCTGAGCATTTCCGCAACAACTTCGTACATCATTTCGCGGACTTTTTCCGGGTCGGAAACTCCTTCTTTTTTAACTTTTCTGCGAAGTTCCTCGCAAATTGCTCCAGCGGTCACCGCGCCGGTATCCGCAAGTACAAGAGCTTCCTCAAGTTCGTCGAAAAGGTCGTCATCAACGTGACCGCCGGAAAAAACGTCGTCAAAGCGTTCCTTGAGAGAATCTCTTGTTTTTTTAAGTCCTTCACTTATTTTGCTGAAAAATCCCAAAGTTTGTTCCTCCTTGGTATATATTGGCTCCTTTTTTCAGGTGCCTTTTTCAAAAGCCCATTTTGCAGGGTTGTTTTTAATATAGTGGCGTATTTCATCCAGATCATCATGATTTCGTATTATGTGTTCAAAATATCCGCGCTGCCAAAGATGTTTGTCAAACGGTTCAAAAAAACCATTTTTTACGCCTTTTATGTATTCATTTGTTGTCTGGGTTTTAAACCATTTTATGATTTGCTGTAGGGGCGCACCTATGTGTGCGCCCGTTTTTATAAGAACAAAATGCAAGTGATCGGGCATTATGACATAACAATCTATTTTTGTTCCGGGATATTTGTTTTCGATTTCAAAAAGCCATTTTGAAATCATTTTATCCGGTTCATTCGGGCGAACACACAGGTTCGCCCCTACGGCGTTTCCGGTTATTTCGCCGAAAATATGCGAACGCTCATGTGTACAGATTGTTACAAAATATCCGCCATTTTGAGAATAGTCATAGTGTTCCAGCCGAAGATTTTTTCTCTTCGGAAGTTCCGAGTTATTCATCGCTTTGGAGCTGTTTTTCAAGCCACTGCTCCTTGCTGATAAGAACCTGGCGGGGTTTGCTTCCTTCAAAAGGTCCGACGATTCCGCGTTCTTCCATCTGGTCGATGATTCTTGCGGCTCTGGCGTAGCCAAGTTTCAGTTTGCGCTGGAGCATGGAAGTTGAAGCCATTCCCATTTCGATAACGCATTCGATTGCGGCATCGAGCATATCGTCGCCGTCATCGAATCCGCCGCCTTCGGAAGAATAATCATCGGAAGATTTTTTGGTTTTATCCTTAACCGCAAGTTTTTCAATGTCGTCGAGGATTCCTTCGTCATAAGCTGCGGTTCCGCCGTTTTTAACAAAGCGGACAACTTCCTCAACTTCGCTGTCGGAAACAAAGCAGCCTTGAACACGGCGCATATCCGTTTGGGGATAGAAAAGCATATCGCCTTTTCCAAGAAGTTTTTCGGCGGAGCCATCCGGAAGAATTGTTCGGCTGTCAACCTGGGAAGAAGTTTTAAAAGCAATACGGCTTCCTATATTGGATTTAATAACGCCGGTGATAACGTCAACGGAAGGACGCTGGGTAGCAACAACAAGATGCATACCCGCCGCTCTTGCAAGAGCGGCAAGGCGGTTGATTGCGTCTTCAACTTCGCTTGATGCAACAAGCATAAGGTCCGCAAGTTCGTCGATTATGATTACAACTTTCGGCATTCTCTGCATATCGTCCCGGGAATCTGCAAGCTTGTTATAACCGTCGATATCGCGTACCGCGTTGTCCGCAAACATCTGGTAACGCTTTAACATTTCGGAAACCGCCCAGTTAAGAGCGCCCGCGGCTTTTCTCGGGTCGGTTACAACCGGGATAAGAAGATGGGGAATTCCGTTATAAACGGAAAGTTCAACAACTTTAGGGTCGATGAGAAGAAGTTTTACTTCGTCCGGGCTTGCTTTATACATAAGCGAAATTATCATCGAGTTTATGCAGACGGATTTACCGGAACCGGTTGAACCCGCAACAAGAAGATGGGGCATTTCCTTAAGATCCGCAAGAACAACGTTGCCGACAATATCCCGGCCGAGAGCAACTGTAAGCTTTGATTTTGCTTCCTGGAACTCTCTGGATTCGATGAGTTCGCGCATATTTACTATATCGCGTTTTTTATTCGGAACTTCAATTCCCACCGCGGCTTTTCCGGGGATCGGAGCTTCGATTCGGACTCCCTTTGCCGCAAGGTTAAGGGCAAGGTCATCGGAAAGGTTTGCGATCTTGCTGACCTTAACTCCCGCTCCGGGCTGGAGTTCATATCTTGTAACGGCCGGGCCGCGGTTGATATCGATAACTCTTGCGGTAACGCCGAAACTTTGAAGAGTGTTGGTAAGGGTGTCTGCGTTTTTGCGAAGCTCCTCGGTTATATCGCCGTTGTCGTTATCACGCATTTTAAGAAGTTCCGTGGGCGGGAAAACATAGGGAATCGTTTCGAGGTCGTTCATTATCTCGGTGATTTTCTTTTCCTGTTCGTCCGCAAGAACTTTCATTTCCGCTTTTTCGATTTTCTTTGCGTTGGCCTGATCGACCATTGCCTTGCTGATAAGTTCCTCAAGGTTCGGGTCTTTTTCGGCGGCTTCCGCCATCTGTTCCTTCGCGGGTTTTATCTCTTCGATTTTTTCCATATCCGGAACTTCAACTTCCATATGGGCTTTAAAACCGTTTATGGGTTCTTCCCTTACGGCGGTCTGCACCGGCTTGTCCTCTTTAACTTTGGTTACGGAAACGACCGGTTCGTCATCAAGGGGAATATCGATTATTTTTTCCGCAGGAACGGGCGCGGGTTTTGCATCCACCGGCGGGATTTTTGAAACCGGAGCAGCGGGAGCCGCCGTTGTTCCGAGGAGTTTTTCCTTGGAGCGTTTTACGGAATTTTCGGTTTCGCTTGAAACATATTTAGGGCCGTCGTCAAGAGGAATATCAATCTGGGACATTTTTCTTGTTTCAACCGCGGCTTTGTGGTGTTCAACCTGTTCGGTGTAAACGGTTTTTACTTTTTCGCCAACTTTTTTTGTCCTTTGGGCAATGCCAATAAGGGTTGTTCCGGTTATAAGCATCAGCACAACGACGATCAGAACAAGGCCGACGATTATTGCCGCAAGCCTTCCCATAAGAGCCATTGCGGTAAGACCATAGACGCTTGAAAGAACGCCGCCGCCGGTAAGATCTTTTCCGTATGTATAAAGCTGGCCGATCTTTTGGAAAACGCTTCCTTCAAGAACCATGTTTTCGCTGAAAACGGTTGTAATTCCGGAAAGAAGGATTATCAGCGCAAGGCTTTCGTAACCCTGGGCGGAAGTTGAAAAGGTCGGTTTTTCCATTGTGTTCATAACCGCAAGATAGATAAAAACCGGGCCGATAAGATATGCGCACCAGCCGAAAAGGCCGAAAAGCGCATAGTGCATACTTTGCCAGAGGTTTTCGCCTTTAATAAGAGTCATTGCAAGAAAAATTATTCCCGCGGCGAAAAATCCGATTGCATAAAGCTGGCGGCGGGAAGAAATTTCCGCGGCTGTCGGTTTTTTTGCTGTGGTTTTAGAACCTTTTTTTGTGGTTGTCTTTTTTGATGCAGCCATTAAGTCAAGCCTTCCTTAAAAAGTTATAACATTTCCCGTGATATGTTCAAAAATTCCGACGGCGACGATTATAACGCCGAGAGGAACGAGATACCACGCAAATTTTGTGAATTTATCATTTTTTACAAGGAGTTTTACGGTTTTTATCGCGCCGATTCCGACAACTAAGGAAACGACCATTCCGATTATTGCGGCAAGCCAGTTTATTTCAACTTCGCCGGAAATTGCCGCCGGAACTTCGAGAATATTTGCCGCAAGAACCGCCGGAACACCCATTATGAAAGAAAAAGCGACCGCCTGTTCCCGGGAAACCCCGAGGATAAGTCCGGTAGAAATTGTTGAACCGGAACGGGAAAGCCCCGGAAGAGGAGCGATTCCCTGGGCGATGCCCATTCCGAGAGCCTGTTTCCAGCTCATGTTTTCGGCGGTGGCTCCGCCTTTCTTAACGCATTTTCCGGAAATTATAAGCAAAGCTGCGGTAAGAAGGAAACAAAGCCCTTCAACGATTATATCGTTATCGGTTGAGAGAGAATTGTAAAAATCGGAAATGAAATAAAAAAAGCAAAGGGGAATAAGGCTTATTATAAGAAGAAAAATCATTCTTCTTGAGCCGCTCATGTTTTCTTTGTCGAATTTTCCGGTAAATATTTCTTTTGCCATTGAAAAGAATTCTTTTATCATATCAAGAATATCTTTCCAAAAAGCGATCATAACCGCAAGAAGGGTTCCGAGATGGAGAAGAATGGAATAAATTCCGGCGGCTTCGCCGCTGTTTCCTGTAAAATGCTGATAAAGGGAAAGATGTCCGCTTGAGGAAACCGGAAGAAATTCCGTAAGCCCCTGGATAATTCCCTGAATAACTGCGTCAAAAATGCTCATTTTTTCTCCTTATATGTAGCCGCAAAGCGGCGGTTCAAAATTTTCTAAGATAACCGGGGGAATATTCCGTTTTGAGGTATTTTCTTAAATCCGTTGAAACAAGGCGCGAAACGGTAAAGCCGGAAGGCCCCATTCTTCCTTCAAGAAACCCGCCGCCTATATCCATTGTAACCGTTTCGGGGATATCGGCCGGAAAAATCCTTTCAAAAGGTTCCGAAGTCCAAAGCACCATTTTATGCCTTCCTCCCTTCAATTCGGGAATAGAGGCATTTTATTGCGTCCGAAAGTCCGCCGAGATTATCGATAAGCCCTTCGGAAACGGCCGCTTCGCCATCGAGAACCGTTCCCACGTCGGTGATAAGTTCGCCGGTGGTGAACATAAGTTCACGGAAACGTTCGGCTTTGATGTTTGAATTTTCGGTGACGAATTTTGTGATTCGCTCCTGCATTTTGTCAAAATACGAAAGAGTTTGGGGAACGCCGAGAACAAGCCCGTTCATCCTTACCGGGTGGATCGTCATGGTTGCGGAGGGAACGATGAACGAATCCCTTGCGGAACAGGCAAGAGGAACGCCGATTGAATGTCCGCCCCCAAGAACGAGAGAAACAGTAGGCTTGCTCATTCCGGAAATAAGTTCCGCAATTGCAAGGCCGGCTTCAACGTCGCCGCCAACGGTATTCAACATTACGATAAGCCCTTCAATTTCCGGGTCTTCCTCAATTGCCACAAGCTGCGGAATAACGTGTTCATATTTCGTGCTTTTGTTCTGGGGCGGAAGGATATAATGCCCTTCGATCTGCCCTACTATTGTAAGGCAATGGATGCAATGTTTTCCTTTTGTTTTTATTACAGAACCGGTTTCAATTATCTGGCCGGTCTGGGTTTCAATTTCGTCCCTTTCGTTTTCATCTTCGGGACAGTTTTTGATTTCCTCTGACATTCGATAAAACCTCCGGAGTTTTTTAATATTATGCTTCGGATTTTTATATATATTCGTCAGAGCAAACTTTCGTAAATTACATTATAACAAAATAAAATTAAATATACAAGTATTTATTTATTAAGGGTTTTTGCAACAAAAAAAGCCCTTTCCTTTTCCGGAAAGGGCTTTTTTTCATTTTGGGATTAAAGATTACCAGGTGGATTCTTCGAATTTAACTTCGATAAGGTCGCCTTCTGCGGGTTCATAGCCCCAAAGGCCAACCTGTGCATATTCGCTGTTGTAATAGCATGCCCAGTAAACGGTCCAGTTTTCGGCATCCTGTTCAAGTTCGCCGATGCTTCCGATCATATCTCCGTCATAAACGGTGTATTCAACGCCGTTTTCGGTGAGGTATTCTTCGATCATTTCGCCGGCGGTTTTGTCTTTGACAATTTCTGCTTCAAATTCATAGAGAACAGCATCGTTCACTGCGTCGGAAATAACAAATTTTGCGGTAGGTTTTGCTCCGCAGGCCGCAAAGCTGAGCACCATGATGAGCACGAGCACAAGAGAAACTATTTTTTTCATTTTTTAATTTCCTCCTTAAAAATAATTCCGCAAAGCGGAAAATTTCCACAACTGAATTATACTATTCTTCGCATTTTTTATCAAGGCGAAAAGCTGTTCCAAATTTGCTGTTTTTATCCGAGGATTTTTGTAAGAGCGGCAAAATCTTCAAGCGAAAGTTCCTCCGCCCTTGCGTTTGGGCCAAGGCCGCATTGTTCGAGAGCCGCAAGAATTTCTTCCTTCCCTTTTCCCAATCCGGAAGAAAGGGAGTTTGTAAGGGTTTTTCTTCTTTGGCTGAAAGATGCCTTTATTACGCGGAAAAACCGGCCTTCGTCTTCAACTTTAACCGGGGGTTCCTTTCTTAAAACAAGGCGGATAACCGCGGAAGTTACGTTTGGCGGCGGAACAAAATTTCCTTTTGAAACGTCAAAAAGTTTTTCCGGTTCGCTGTAATAATTTATTGCGGCGGAAATTGCCCCGCAATCCCTTGTTCCGGGTTTTGCGGCAATTCTTACGGCAGCCTCTTTCTGTACCATTACCGTAAGATTTTCCGCGCCGATGTTTTCTTCAAGAAGTTTCATAATTATCGGCGAAGTTATATAATACGGAAGATTTGCACAGACTACAAAAGGCATATCGCCGAAATGTTCCTTTATTACGGCTTTGAGATCCAGTTCGAGCACGTCCGCATTGAGAATTGTTACGTTGTCGAATTCGCCGAGGGTTTCTTTGAGCACAGGCAGAAGAGCTTTATCGATTTCGATGCTCAAAACCTTTTCGGCCCGCAGGGCAAGTTCTTTTGTGAGCACGCCTATTCCCGGGCCGATTTCAAGGGCACAAATTCCGGGGCCGACCCCGCTTTCTTCCGCAATTCTCGGGCAAAGATCCGGGTTTACAATAAAATTCTGTCCAAGGCTTTTGGAAAATTTAAATCCATGCCGGCCAAGAATTTCTTTTACCACGTTTATATTTGAAAGTTCAGGCAATCAAATCCCTCCAGAACGCAAAATACATTGTTTTTATTATAGCTTTTTGTTTCCGATATGTAAAGTTTTTTACATATATGAGTGTTTTTCCTTGACGGAATCCGTGTTTTAATATAAAATATATTAGTTAAAAACTATTCTTTCGGAGGTGAAAGCATTGATCAAGCTTGTCAATGTAAACAAACACTTCGGAAACCTCCATGTACTTAAAGACGTTAACCTTGAAGTTAAGGAGGGCGAAAAGCTCGTTATAATCGGACCTTCCGGAAGCGGAAAATCCACAACGGTGCGCTGCATGAACTTTCTTGAGGAACCTTCTTCCGGCGAAGTTTATATCGACGGCGAGCTTTTGACCCATAAAAACAAAACCGAACTTGTAAGAAAAACCTCTTCAATGGTTTTTCAGCAGTTCAATCTTTATCCCCACATGGATGTTCTTCAAAACCTTACCCTTGCTCCGATAAAACTCCAGAAAAAAAGCAAGGCGGAAGCAGAGGAACTTGCAATGAAATATCTTGCTCTTGTCGGTCTTGCCGACAAGGCCCATGTCTATCCCGGAACTCTTTCCGGCGGACAGCAGCAGAGAGTTGCCATTGCAAGGGCCCTTACCACCCAGCAAAAAATTATTATTTTTGACGAACCGACCTCGGCTCTTGACCCGGAAACCGTTCAGGAAGTTCTTGACGTAATGATCCGTCTTTCGGAAGAAAACATCACCATGGTCGTCGTCACCCACGAAATGGGCTTTGCAAGAGAAGTTGCGGACAGAATCGTCTTTATGGACGAAGGCCGCATTATTGAAGAGGGTACCCCCGAACATTTCTTTACAAACCCCGAAAACGAACGCACAAAAGCCTTCCTCGGAAAAATCCTGAGGCAATAACTGCAAAAAAAGGAGAAAAATTAATGAAAAAAATCTTTGCATTTATCCTTGTTCTCGCAATGATGCTTTCTTTCGCTTCCTGCGGCGGAAGTTCCGAAACCACCGTTGAAAGCATTCAGGAACGCGGGGTTCTCCGCGTTGGAGTCAAGGATTCCCTTATCGGGATGGGATATCTCAACCCGGAAACCGGCGAATATGAAGGACTTGAAATTGATATTGCCCGCGCCATTGCAGAAGAAATGGGCGTTGACGTTGAATTTTACGTTGTAACTCCCACAACCCGTCTTCAGATGATCGATTCCGGCGATATCGATATCAGCCTTTCCAACTTCACCATTACTGAAGAAAGAAAAATGAGCTATCATTTTTCCGCACCCTATTACACCGACGCTGTGGGCGTAATGGTTCTTAAAGATTCCGGAATTTCTTCCCTTGAAGACCTTGACGGAAAAACAATCGGCGTTACCATGAGCTCCACTTCCGCACAATCCCTTAAAGATTATCTTGGCGAAGGATACGAACTTTCTTTCGATGAATTTGAAGACCACGCTTCAATAAAGCTTGCGCTTTCCGCCGGAGCAATCGACGCGCACTGCGTCGATACCGTTGTTCTTTCCTCTTTTATGGACGAAACCACCGTTATTCTTGAAGACCGCTTTGCGGCCCAGCCTTTCGGCGTTGTTTCCAAACTTTCCAACACCCAGCTCAACGCCTATGTTGACGCGCTTATTGAAAAATGGCTTTCCGACGGAACCATTGAAGCATTCCGCGAAGCAAACGGACTTCTTCCCAGTTTTGAAAACTGATTTTTGATATTTAACTCAATTTTGACAGAAAGGAAGTGAAAAGCACTTGAACAACGGAGTTTTTGCCCTTTGGAGATGGGAAGCCCTTTGGGCTTCGCGCCAGGAATTTATCGATGCGTTTTTCGTAACGGTAAAAGTTTCTGTTTTTGCCCTTATCCTTGCGCTTTTCCTCGGAATTGTTTTCGGGCTTTTTTCTTCCGGCAGCAACAAAATCCTTAAAGGCACCGCAAGGGTCTATGTTGAATTTTTCCAAAACACCCCCCTTGTTCTTCAGGTGCTCTTCATGTATTACGGCCTGCTTTATGCAGGGGTCGATCTTTCCAAAGAACAGATCGGCGTTATCGGGCTTGGAATTTACACCGGCGCATATATTTCCGAAGTTGTGCGCACCGGAATTTCTTCAATTCCGAAGGGACAAACCGAAGCCGCCCTTAGCCAAGGGTTCACCCATCTTCAGGCTATGCGGTATATAATTCTTCCGCAATCGGTAAAAATTGCCCTTCCGCCCCTTGTAAACCAGATGGTTGCGCTTATCAAAAACACCTCGGTCCTTGCAATGATCGCCGGAGGCGACCTTATGTACCGTTCCAACGCCTGGGCTTCCAACGGAACGCTCAGTTACGGGCCGGCATATCTTACCTGCGGAATTCTTTTCTTCTGCATCTGTTTTCCGCTTACATATTTTGCAAAACGCTATGAGCGCAAGCTCAAATCCGTCGGAACTTCCGAAAACAAGGAGGTGGCCGCCGGATGATCGAAGAAATTGCGCTTATTTTTACAAATTACAATATTTCCTATATTGCCGCCGGTCTCGGAATGACCGTTTTTATTGCAATTGTTACCCTTTTCGGCGGAACGCTTCTTGGAACGGTTCTTGCGCTTTTCAACAATTTCGGAAAAGTTACGGGAAAAATTGCTTCCGTAATAGTTGAAATTTTCCGCAACACTCCCCTTCTTCTCTGGATTTTTGTGGCGATTGCGGCGGTTCCGCTGCCTTCGCTTCTTTCAAGGGCGCTTGTTGCAACGGTTGTTTTCAACGCGGCAATAATTTCCGAAATCATCCGCGGCGGACTCAACGCTGTTCCCAAAGGACAGATTGAAGCCGGACGGAGCCAGGGTTTCAGCTTTTTCCAGATTATGATCTATATCGTTCTTCCCCAGGCTTTCAGAAAGATCGTTCCGACCCTTACAAGCCAGGCAATTACAATAATAAAGGATACTTCCTATCTTGCCCAAATCGGCATTGCGGAGCTTATGTTCGTTGTAAAAAAACTTATGTCCACCGCAAACACCTTTACCGGACATTCCATCACCGCCCAGGACGTTTTTATCCTTTTCGGAACGGCGGCGCTGATTTATTTTGTAATAAACTTCAGCCTTTCCGTTGCTGTAAGAAAAATGCAGAAAAAAACGGATTTCCATTAAAACAAAATTTTTGTTCATGGCGTTCCTTTGCGGAACGCCTTTTTTTCTGACAAAAGCGGAAAAATCTGCTATAATAATTCAATAATCCATTGATGTACTGGAGGATTTTATGGAATCCCTTGTTTTTGCTTTCAATTCCGTCGCGCCAATCGTTATAATGGCCGCTCTCGGATATTTTCTTAGAAAAGCCGGAATTGTCGGAAATGAATTTTCCGCCGCAGGCAACCGCCTTGTTTTCAAGGTTCTTCTTCCGGTGATGCTTTTTACAAATGTTTATAAAATAGAGGACATCCGAAATTTCGATTTCGGCCATGTGGGATATGCCCTTGTAATGATAACCGTTGTTTTCTTTGCCGCAGTTTTTTCAAGCGGCTTTGTTACAAAGGAAGGAAAAAAGCGCGGTGCGCTTGTTCAGGCAATCTTCCGTTCAAACTATGCGCTTATCGGAATTCCCCTTGCCGGAAGCCTTTTCGGAACCGAAGGAATCGCCGCGGCGGCGGTTCTTTCAGCCTTTGCAATTCCGCTTTTCAACGTTCTTGCGGTTACTGAACTTCTTTTCTTTTCCGGAAACGGAAAGAAACCCGGCTTTAAAAAAATCCTTTGCGATATCGAAAAAAATCCCCTTATACAGGGGGTTGCGGCGGGTTTTGCCGCGCTTTTTATAAGAGAAATTTTTGTTTTTGCCGGAATTTCATTCCGCCTTTTCGATATCGTTCCGGTGCAGAAAGTTGCCGAATATATTTCCTCAATGGCAACACCCCTTTCGCTTATCGTTCTCGGTGCGGATTTTGAATTTTCCGCAATTTCCGCGCTTAAAAAGGAAATTGTTTTCGGAACGTTTATGCGCTGCGTTTTTGTTCCGGTTCTCGGAATCGGAACGGCGTTTTTGCTTTTCAAAAATTCTTTCGGCGGCGCCCAATTTGCCGCCCTTGCGGCGCTTTTTTCCGCCCCGGTTGCGGTATCAAGCGTTCCGATGGCGCATGAGCTCGGCGGAGATTCTTCCCTTGCGGGGCAGCTTGTAATTTGGACAACGGTTTTTTCCGCAGGAACGATTTTTGTTGCTTCTTTTCTTCTTAAAACAGCAGGAATTTTTTGAGCACGGTTGTTCCGCGCACAAAACAATAAATCAAAAGCCCGTGCTCAAGTAATGAGCACGGGCTTTTGATTTATTTGGGATTAGTTGGGAGAAATCAATCTTTGAAAGGATCTCTGCCTTTATAACTGGTGTGAAGAAGTTCATGCGCTTTATGGGAATTGGGTTCGCCGAGGAATTCTTCATAAAGTTTCTGAACCTGGGTATTCTTGTGGCTCTGGCGGAGAACGTTTCTCTGGTCCTCGGAATAGAGGGCAGAAGCGCGTTTCTGCATATAGGTATCAAGAATATCGTGGTCTTCGTTGGGAAGGAAAACAGGGCGTACATAAGGCTGTCCGCCGCCGTTGATGCAGCCGCCGGGGCAACCCATGATTTCGATGAAATGATAAGGGCTTTCGCCTTTGCGGATCTGGTCCATAAGAACTTTTGCGTTCTTCATTCCGTGAGCAACGGCAAAGCGGAGGATCTGGCCGTTGATTTCGATCTGGGATTCTTTGATTCCGTCGAAACCGCGGACGGAGGTGAAAGCGATTGCGCCGTGTTCTTTTCCGGTAAGAACGTGGTAAACTGTTCTGAGAGCTGCTTCCATTACGCCGCCGGTTACACCGAAGATAACGCCTGCGCCGGAAGCTTCGCCCATAATATCCTGGTCAAATTCTTCATCCGGAAGTTTGTTGAAAACAATACCGCTGCGGCGGATCATTTCAGCAAGTTCGCGGGTGGTAAGAACTGCGTCAACGTCTTTAAGACCTGCTTCGCTTACCATTTCGGGACGTTCTTTTTCAAATTTCTTTGCGGTGCAGGGCATTATGGAAACGACGAAAATATCTCTGGGGTCGATTCCGTGTTTTTCTGCGTAATAGCTCTTGATAATCGCGCCCTGCATCTGGTGAGGAGATTTGCAGGAAGAAAGATGATCAAGCTGGTCTGCATAATAAGTTTCGCAATAGTTTACCCAACCCGGAGAGCAGGAAGTTATCATTGGGAGAACTCCGCCGTTTTTCATTCTTCCGAGAAGTTCGGTTCCCTCTTCCATAATGGTAAGGTCTGCGCCGAAATCGGTATCATAAACTTTTTCAAAACCAAGGCGGCGGAGAGCCGCAACCATTTTTCCGGTTACGGGGGTGCCGATTTTGAATCCGAATTCCTCGCCGAGAGCTGCGCGGACTGCGGGAGCAGTCTGGACAATTACATGACGGCCGAGGGACATTGCGTGGTCAACTTTGTCGATTTCGGATTTGAGCATAAGAGCGCCGGTGGGGCAAACGGAAACGCACTGGCCGCAAAGAATGCAGGGAGATTTATCGAAAGATCTGTTTCCGGCAGGGCCGACGATTGCGTTGAAACCGCGGTTTTCAAAACCGAGAACGCCGTTTCCGTGTGCGTTTTTACATCTTGCAATGCAGCGTCCGCAAAGAATGCATTTGCTGGTGTCGCGAACGATGGAAGGGTTAAGTTCATCAATGGTTACCGGGGTCTGGGAACCTTTGAACATTTCGGGTCTTGCGCCGGTGAGTTTTGCAACGTGAAGAAGTTCGCATTTTCCGTTTTTGTCGCACTGCTGGCAGTTTACGGAATGGTTGGAAAGAAGAAGTTCAACGGAAGTTCTTCTTGCGGCGGTTGCTTTCGGGGAGGAAATGCTTATTTCCATTCCTTCGAAAACGGGGAAAACGCAGGAAGCAACGAGGCTTCTCATTCCTTTAACTTCAACAAGGCAAACACGGCAGGAACCCTGGTTGCATTCGCCGTGGTTGAAATCGCAAAGGGAAGGAATTTCGTAACCGCAAGCTCTTGCCGCATCAATGGTGGTAAGGCCTTCTTCAACCTGATAAGGATGGCCTTCGATTTTAATATTGATTTTGCTCATTTTCTATGCCCTCCTTACTGATCTTTGGAAATTGCGCCGAATTTGCAGGAAGAGATGCAAAGTCCGCATCTTACGCAAACATCGGGATCTATTACAAAGTTGGTTTTGCCGACTATGCCGGAAATTGCTCCAACGGGGCATTTTTTCGCACAAAGACTGCAGCGTTTGCACTTATCCGCATCGATGGAATAAATGGTAAGGTTTTTGCAAACATGTGCGGGGCATTTTTTATCCTGGATATGTGCGAGATATTCGTCATAGAAGGAAGCAAGGGTGGAGATAACGGGGTTTGCCGCGCTCTGACCGAGAGAGCAGAGAGAGTTTGTCTGGCAAGCGTTGCCGATGGTTTCAAGATCTTCAAGGTCCTGCATGGTTGCTTCGCCTTCGGTGATTTTGGTGAGAATTTCGAGCATTCTCTTGGTACCGATTCTGCAGGGAGAGCATTTTCCGCAGGATTCGTCGCAGATGAATTCCATATAGAATTTTGCAACGTCAACCATGCAGTTGTCTTCGTCCATAACGATTGCGCCGCCGGAACCCATCATGGAACCAAGTGCTACAAGGTTATCGAAGTCGATGGAAACATCAAGCTCGTCAGCAGTGATACAGCCGCCGGAAGGACCGCCGGTCTGGATTGCTTTGAATTTTTTGTCATTGGGAATACCGCCGCCGATATCGTAAACAAGTTCGCGAAGGGTGGTACCCATGGGAACTTCAACAAGGCCGACGTTGTTTACTTTGCCGCCAAGAGCGAAAACTTTGGTTCCTTTGGAACCGGTGGTGCCGTATTTGGTAAACTCTGCAACGCCGTTTCTGAGGATATAAGGAACGGTTGCAAGGGTTTCAACGTTGTTAACAATGGTGGGTTTGTCCCAAAGACCGCGAACTGCTGGGAAAGGAGGACGGGGTCTGGGCATTCCGCGAAGTCCCTGGATGGAATGGAGAAGAGCAGTTTCTTCGCCGCAGACGAATGCGCCCGCGCCAAGACGGATATGTGCGCGGAAGCTGAAGCCGGAACCGAGGATGTCGTCGCCGAGAAGTCCCTGTGCTTCAGCCATTTCGATTGCATGGCGAAGACGTTTTACTGCGGTGGGATATTCGGCACGAACATAGAAATAACCTTCGGAAGCGCCGATTGCGTAACCTGCGATAGTCATACCTTCGATTACAGAAAGAGGGTTATCTTCAAGAATGGAACGGTCCATAAATGCGCCGGGGTCGCCCTCGTCGCCGTTACATACGACATATTTTTCCTTGCTGTCCTGGTTGTAAGCAAACTGCCATTTGCGTCCGGTAAGGAAACCGCCGCCGCCTCTTCCGCGAAGTCCGGATTCAAGAACGGTGGTTACAACTTCCTGGGGAGTCATTTTAAGAGCGTTTGCAAGTCCCTGGTATGCGCCGCATCCGAGAGCTTCGTCAAAGCTTTCCGGATCGATTCTTCCGCAGCCATGGAGAGCAATTTTCTTTTGTTTTTTATAGAAAGGAATTTCTTCCTGTTTTGCAATTTTTTCGCCGGTTTTGGGGTCAACATAAAGAAGTCTTTCAACAATTCCGCCGCCGATTATGTCAACGTCAAAAATTTCTTCAATATCTTCCTGTTTTACAAGGCGATAGAGAACATCTTTCGGATAAACGCGGATGAAAGGTCCCTGGGAGCAAAGTCCGAAACAGCCGACTTTTCTTACAGCAACTTTTTCGGAAAGGCCTTTTTCTTCAATAAGGCGTTTGCATTCTTCCTCAAGTTTAAGCGCGCCGGAAGCTACGCATCCGCCGCCGCCGCAGATCATGAGATAGATTTTGCCGTCGGAACCGCTGAATTTGGAATCGAGAATTTCTTTGCAGACGGCTGCTCTTGCCATAAGTTCGTCATAAGTTCTTATCATGCTTCAGCAGCCTCCTTTGCTTTATATTCATCAATAATTCCGGCAACTTCGCTTACCGCAACATGGGGATAAACTTTTCCGTTGATGGTTACCGCAGGAGCAATGGCGCAAGCGCCGATGCAGCGGAGAGCATCGATTGTGAAAAGGCCGTCGTCGGTGGTTTCGCCGGGTTTGATTCCGAGGATTTCGGAAAATTTGTCAACAATCTGCTGTGCGCCCTTAACGTAGCATGCAGTACCGAGGCAGCAGCCGATTACATATTTTCCGTTCGGTTTGAGCGAGAAGAAAGAATAGAAAGTTACAACTCCGTAAATTTCGGCAACGGAGATGCCGGTGCGCTCGGAAACAATTTCCTGGACCTCCAGCGGGATATATCCATATTCTTTCTGGATATCGCTGAGGATCATTATAAGCGGTGTTTTTTCGTTTGCGTATCTGTCGCAGATTTCGTTGATCTTAACGACAGCGGCTTCGCTGAGATGAGCCATTTTTTAAATTTCCCCCTTGAACTGTTTTTTTGTTTCGAGTTTCATTACTAATCCACAAAATAAGAGAGCCCGCGCCGCTATCAGCGTAGCTACCTCCCCAATTCTGTTAAATTATAAACCCTTTGTATATAAAAAGCAATAGTTTTTATGAAAATTTGTTAAATAAATAACTAAATTTTGTCTCGATATAAGACATTTTTGCACAACTTATCCCAAATTTTTTTCAATTGCGGTTATGTTGTACTAACTTCTGCATTTTTTCTTCAGTTAAGGTGTTAACAAAATTATATCTTTTTTCTGTTATCTTGCAAATTTCTTCTGCCGATGTTATACTTTATTAGTTATGAAATCTCTTTTTTGGAGGTAGTTTTCTTTATGAATTACGATGTTATCATTGTCGGCGCAGGCCCCGGCGGAATTTTTTCCGCTTTTGAACTTGTTAAACAAAAGCCTGAACTTAAAGTTGCGGTTTTTGAAGCCGGACATTCCCTTGAAAAACGCCGCTGTCCCATCGACGGGGATAAAGTAAAAAGCTGCATCGGCTGCAAAACCTGTTCCATAATGAGCGGTTTTGGCGGCGCAGGCGCTTTTTCCGACGGAAAATACAATATCACCAACGATTTCGGCGGAACTCTTTACGAATATATCGGCAAGAAAAAAGCCCTTGAGCTTATGCATTATGTCGATGAGATCAATATGGCCTATGGCGGCGAAGGAACAAAACTTTATTCCACTGCCGGAACAAAATTTAAAAAACTTTGCATCCAGAATGACCTTCATCTTCTCGATGCTTCCGTCCGCCATCTCGGAACGGACATAAACTATGTTGTGCTCGAAAATATCTACAACTTCCTCAAAGACAAGGTCGAATTTTTCTTTGATCTTCCCGTTGAGCACATTGCTGCGATTGATTGCGGGTACGAAATCAAAACCGCAAAGGATTCCTATTCATGCAAGGACTGCATTATTTCCGTCGGCAGAAGCGGAAGCAAATGGATGGAAAAAGTATGCGTGGAAATGGGCATCCCCACCAAATCCAACCGCGTCGATATCGGCGTCCGCGTTGAACTTCCCGCAGAAGTTTTCTCCCACCTTACCGATGAACTTTATGAAAGCAAAATTGTTTACCGCACCAAGGAATACGGCGACCTTGTAAGAACTTTCTGCATGAACCCCAAAGGCGCTGTTGTTAACGAAAACACCAACGGAATCATCACCGTTAACGGACACAGCTATGAGGACCCGGCAAAACAGACCGAAAACACAAACTTTGCTCTTCTTGTTGCAAAACATTTTTCCGAACCTTTCAAAGATTCCAACGGCTACGGCGAAAGCATTGCGCGCCTTTCCAACATGCTTGGCGGCGGAGTAATCGTCCAGCGTTTCGGTGACCTTATCCGCGGAAGACGTTCCACCGAGGACCGCATTGAAGGCGCATTCATCACCCCGACCCTTAACGCAACCCCCGGCGATCTTTCTCTCGTTCTTCCGAAGCGTATTCTCGACGGAATTATCGAAATGCTCTATGCTCTCGATAAAGTAGCGCCCGGAACCGCAAACGACGACACCCTTCTCTATGGCGTTGAAGTAAAATTCTACAACATGGAAGTTGAAGTCAACGAAAACCTTATGAGCAAAAAATACGACGGACTTTATATCATCGGCGACGGAAGCGGAATTACCCATTCCCTTTCCCATGCTTCCGCAAGCGGTGTTCTTGTTGCAAGGGAAATTACAAAATAAATTATATAACAAAAAAGCACCCGCGCGGGTGCTTTTTCAATTTGAAATTCAGGGGCGGATATTATACGCCAGTTCTTGCCGGGACGGGGTTTATCCCTCCTCAGTCAGCTTCGCTGACAGCTCCTTCTCTGAGGAGCTTTCCCTCTGGGAAGGCTTTGTTTCGGAACGGTCAGGACCGTTCCCTACGGTAAAAGTAAAGGCTTTGCTCGAAAAAAAGGAGCGCTTCCCTTGAAGCGCTCCTTTTTTTGATGCAATTTATGGAAATTAAAGTTTGCAATATTCCACAGCGGTCTGTGCGGCAACTTTTGCGTTGTTGAAAACAAGCTGGATGTTGGAAGCAAGGGAGTTTCCGCCGGTAAGTTCGGAAACTTTTGCAAGAAGGAAGGGAGTTGTTTCCTTGCCTTTGATTCCTTTTGCTTCCGCTTCTGCAATTGCGGTGTCGATTGCGCTGTTTATAATATCGAGGGGCATTGCATATTCTTCGGGAATGGGGTTGGTTACAAGCATACCGGCTTTAAGTCCCATGTCGTTGGAAGCTTTGAATGCAGCGGCAAGTTCCGCGGGAGTATCGATTCTGTAGTCAACTTTGAAACCGGAAGAACGGGTATAGAATGCGGGAAGTTCTTCGGTGCCGAAGCCGATTACCGGAACACCTTTTGTTTCAAGATATTCAAGGGTAAGGCCGAGATCGAGAATGGATTTTGCGCCTGCGCAAACTACCATCATAGGGGTCTGGCCAAGTTCCTCAAGGTCTGCGGAAATATCCATAGTGGTTTCTGCTCCGCGGTGAACGCCGCCGATTCCGCCGGTTGCAAAAATTTTGATTCCTGCCATGTGCGCGATGATCATGGTGGTGGTAACGGTTGTTGCGCCGTCTTCACCTCTTGCGCAAAGAACCGCAAGGTCGCGGCGGGAAGCTTTGTGGATTGCCTGGCCTTTTTTGCCGAAATATTCAATTTCTTCCGGGGTAAGACCTGCTTTAAGGCGGCCGCCGATTATTGCAATTGTTGCGGGAACCGCGCCGTTTTCGCGGATTATCTGTTCAACTTTAAGCGCTGTTTCAACGTTTTGGGGATAGGGCATTCCGTGGCTGATGATTGTGGATTCAAGGGCAACTACCGGTTTGCCTTCTGCAATAGCCTGTGCAACTTCTGCGTTTACGTCAAGGAATTTGTTGAGGTTCATCGAAATTTCTCCTTTTTTTAAATTTTGCTGATTTTATTTTCGTTTCATTCGTTTTTTAAGAAGCTCCGCGCACATAAGCGGATTTATTGTTTCGTCGGATTCCATGGTTATGGAACCGGCGGCAAGTCCCGCCGCAGCGGTATCTTCAAGGTTCATTCCCTCAAGATATGCCCAGACAAGGGCGCCCATAAATGAATCTCCGCAGCCGGTTGTGTTCACCATTTTTCCGGGGATTATTCCGTGCCAGATTTTTTCTTTTGCGGTTGCGGCAAAAACGCCTTTTGCTCCCATGGAAATAAAAACACGGCGAACGCCTTTTTCGATAAGAACGGCGGCGGCCTTTTCCGCATCCTCTTCCGTTTCTATCTTAACTCCGGAAAGAAGTTCCGCTTCTATACGATTCGGTTTAAGGGTGTGTATTTTAGGGAGAATCGATCTTACCTTTTCGGCTTTTACTGTGGAAACGGTATCCACAAAAAACGGAACAAAAAGGTTGTCCGCAAGGAATTTGAGGGATTCTTCCGGAATGTTTGCATCCGCAACAACGACCTGTGCATTTTGCAAAAGAGCAAGATTTGCGGAAAGATATTCCGGGGTTATTCGTTTGCATACTTCCATATCCGAAACCGCAAGAGCCATTTCGCCTTCCGGGTCGGTTATGTAAAGATAGGTCGAAGTTGCCGCACCGGGAACCCGGAGAGCATGGCTTAAATCGATTCCAAGTTCGGAACAGGAAGCCGCAACTCTTTCGCCGTTAAGGTCATCGCCGTATGCCGAAAGCAAGCGCACATCAATTCCCATAAGGCTCATATTGTGGGCAATGTTTCTTCCGACACCGCCAAGGCTTGTCATAACTTCGCCCGGGTTGGAATCTTCCGGAATAAGCTTTCCAAAAGAACGGGCGCCGATATCAACATTTACTCCGCCAACAACTACTGCGTAGCTTCCGGTGCGGAGAACATAGCCTTTTCCGGCGATGCAGCCTTTTTTTGTAAGGTTTGAAATATGCACCGCAACGGAAGAACGGGTTATTCCGAGTTTGTCCGCAATTTCCTGTTGTTGAATCATCGGGTTTGCTTCAATAAGCTGGAGAATCTGTCGTTCCCTTTGGGTCACAGAAACCGCCTCCCTAAATAAAGTTTAATAAAATAAACATTTGCTTAAATTATACCACCATATATATCTTTGTCAACAGAACAAAAGGGTTTTTCTTGATAAATGCACAATATTTTTTAACAAACTTTTTACAGTTCCTTTGTTCACTTTTTCGCTTTAATGTGATACAATGGGTTCATTAAAAATTACTTTTCCGAAAGGGGTTTTGATAAATGCTCAGTATTGAAAACGAAAAACGCATCGTACAATGGATCGAAGACCACAAAGAGGAATTTATTGCGGATCTTTCGAAAATTATTGCCGTCCCTTCCGTTGCAACTCCCGGAGTTTCCGAAGGAGAATATCCCTTCGGAATCGAAAGCGCAAACGTTCTTGCCGCCGCAAAGGAAATTGTTGAAGGATATGGCTTCCCGGTAAAAAATCTTGATAACTACTGTCTTGTTGCAAATATTGGCGAAGGCGAAGAGAAAATCGGCCTTTTCGGACATCTCGACGTTGTTCCCTGCGGAAACGATTGGAACTATCCGCCCTATGAGCTTACCGTTGACGGCGATCTTTTGATCGGACGCGGAATTCTTGATGACAAAGGTCCGCTTTGGGCTTCGATTTTCGCGGTACGCTGCCTTAAAGATCTTGACCTTATGCCCAAGCGCGAAATTGAAATTTTCATGGGCGGCCAGGAAGAATGCGGAATGAACGACCTTCTTCATTACATCGAAGTTTCCGAAAAACTTCCGGATGTTTCCTTCACTCCGGACGGAAACTATCCCATTTGCCACGGAGAAAAAGGCGGCCTTCGCTTCTATCTTGCAATTCCCTGCAAAGACGAAAAGGTTGTTGATTTTGTCGGCGGAACCGTTAAAAACGTTGTTGCGGATAAAGCTGTTATCACCCTTAAAGACGTCTGTGCGGAATGTCTTGCCGAAAAGCTTAAAGATAACGAAAGAATTTCCGTTGAAGCCGAAGGCGATTTTGTAAAAGTCACCGCCACCGGCGCTTCCGTACATGCTTCCATTCCGGAAAACGGAATCAACGCCATCGGCGTTCTTGCAAACGCAATGCTCGATGCAAAAGTTTTTGAAGGCGAAGCAAAAGCCGCAATGGAATTCCTGAAACTTGTTAACTCCGATTATAACGGTGCAGCTCTCGGTGTTCCTGTTGAAGATGAACCCAGCGGAAAGCTTACCCACGTCGGCGGAGTTATCTCCATGGACCGCGGAATCCTTGATCTTTCTATCGATATCCGCTATCCGGTAACCGAAAACGGCGACAAACTTCTTGCAAAGATCATCGAAACCGTTGAGCCTTATAACGTAACCGTTCATGCTGTTGCGGATACAAAACCGGCCTATTCCCCTGCGGAATCCGAAAAAGTGAAAACCTGCATGCGCGTTATCAACAGCGTTTTCCATAAGGAACATTGGAAACCTTATACTATGGGCGGCGGAACTTATGCAAAACATCTTCCCAACGCCTGCGCCCTTGGTCCGGAAGACCCGGATTACGAAAGCCCCTTCGGTCTTTTCCGCGGAAGCATCCACCAATCCGACGAATCCACCCCGGCAAAACTTCTTTTCGATACGATGCTTGTTTATGCAAAACTTCTTGTGGAGCTTGACGACATCGACGTAAATAAATAAAAAAGCGGGCGGATAATATCCGCCCCTACATTTTTAAACAAATTTATGAAACTTAAATCACTTTTTAAATCTCCGTATTTTTATTTTATAATGCTTGTGCCGCTTGGTTTTCTGCTTCTTGCAGCGGCAAGATTTATTCCCGGATTTGCGGACGGTTATTATAACGTCGTTTACCGGAACCTTGGCGGAATTTTCGGAAGCATAACCGGAATTTTTCCCTTTTCGCTTATGGAAGCGGGGATATGCTCGCTTGTGGTCCTTGTTTTCGTATGGCTTGTAAAACTTGTGCTCAAAGGGAAAGAGGATACCGAAACGGTGCTCAGATATTTCAAATCCGTGCTCATGAAGATGATTTCCATTGCCTGCGCGGTGTTTTTCCTTTTCTGTGTCTTCAGCGGAACGAATTATTACCGGGAAGGTTTCGCCGAAAAAAACGGGCTTGAAACAAAAAAATCTTCCGTTACCGAACTTTATGAACTTTGCGAGCATCTGCTTAACGAAGCGACGGAGTCCGGTTCAAAGCTTTACCGCGGAGAGGATAATCTTACCGTTTTTGACGAAAAGAACTTCAGCATGGCAAGGGAAGCAAAGGCGGAATTTGAAAAATTCGCCGGAAATTATGATTTTATGAAAATGGGGTTCGGAAAATTCGGAACGCCGAAGCCGGTTTTCTTTTCGGAAGTTATGTCCTATCTTCTTATTTCCGGGGTCTATTCGCCATATACCTTTGAAGCAAACGTCTGTACCTCCGGCCCGGATTTTCTCCGCGGAGCGACCATGATGCACGAGCAGTGCCACCTTCGGGGATTCATGAACGAAGCGGAAGCAAACTTTATGGCATATCTTGCCTGTATCAACAGTGATTCGGAATATTTCCGCTACAGCGGAAACTGTTTTGCGCTTTTATATTCAATGAACGCCCTTTATTCCGCGGATTACGAACTTTGGTACAAGCTTCGGGTACAATATCCGGAATATATTTCCGCGGATATGGCTTCACAGAACGAATATGTTTCCGCCCATGACACAAAGGTTGCGGAAGTTTCCGACAAAGTAAACGACACTTATCTAAAGCTTAACGACCAGCAGGACGGAGTTCGAAGCTACGGAAAAATGGTGGATTTGCTTCTTGCATACCGCCGCAGCTTATGATATACTGACCTTGTAATATGAATTTATGAAAGGTGGTTCCCCAGAATGTCCATTTATCTTCAGGATGACGATGAAAACGAGGGCATCGAAGTTTTTTGCCCCTATTGCGGAAAACCCGTAGTTGTTCCCGCAGGTTACAACAGACCGACCTATCTTTGCCCCCGCTGCCACAAAGCAATTCCCCTTTCCGAAAAAATGCTTGAGGAACTTGCTTCCTCCGCAAAAGTTGAGGAAAAACCGAAGGTAACTTCCCCTTGCAGAAGGGACAGCCTTGTTTAATTAAATAAAAATAAAAATCCCGCCTTTTCGGCGGGATTTTTTTGTTTCTGCGGCACGCGGATATTATCCGCCCGGTAAAAAAGGCCCCCTTGCCTAAAGGGGGCTGTCACGCTTTTAAGAAAAAGTGCGTGACTGGGGGATTCTTTATAGGTTGTCGGCTGTATTCCGATGGCTCCGCAAAAAATGCGAATAAATCTAACCGGATAGGATTGCGGCGGGACCAAGGCCCCGCCCTACAGTAAACGGGAGGCTTTTCCCTCCGGAATTGTTTTAACCTCCTCGGTGGAGGAGGGATAATCAGCTTGCCCTCCGGGAATCCTTGTTATCCCTCTTTCGTCAAAACCTTCGGTTTTGCCACCTTCCCCTCTGGGAAGGCTTTTTTTAAAAAGGCCCCCTTGCCTAAAGGGGGCTGTCACGCTTTTAAGAAAAAGTGCGTGACTGGGGGGATTCTTTATGTGGTATCGGCTGTATTCCGATGACTCCGCAAAAAATGCGAATAAATCCAACCGGATAGGATTGCGGCGGGACCAAGGCCCAGCCCTACCGTAAACGTGAGGTTTACTCTCCGGAATTGTTTTAACCTCCTCGGAGGAGGAGGGGGACCGTCGAAGACGGTGGAGGAGGGATAATCAGCTTACCCTCCGGGAATCCTTGTTATCCCTCTTTCGTCACCTTCGGTGACACCTTCCCCTCTGGGAAGGCTAACCCTCCGGGAATGCTTTTGCTCCGGGAAAAATTATTTTTTTCTTTTTACAAGGCGGTAAAAAAGTTTTCCGTTATTAATGGCGGTTTTCTTCCAATAAAAAGTTTTTCCTTTTTCTTGCGGAAAGGTATCGTCTTCCCAACCCGCATCTTCAAGAAATTTTTCTGCGCTTCCTTCGTAAACGGCATATATTTCAAGAATTTCCGAAAGTTCCTTTATCGAGCAAAATTTTTTGTTTTTAATGGCGGAAACGTCCGCATATTTTTCGAGCATGCTCAAAAGAAATTCGGCGCAGGTATAGGAACCTTTAATCCGCACGCTTGTTTTAAAAGGAAAAAACGCTGCGGAAACCATATTATAAATATATTCTTCCGAATGGCTGCTTAAAAATTCAAGGCGCTTTTTTGCTTTTTGATAATTTTCTTCCGAAACCGGAACTGCGCAAATTTTTATTTTTGCAATTTTTCCGTTTCTTGCGTATCTTAAAACGGATTCTTTTGTAAATCCGCCGTAAAAAGGCGCGTTTTTGTAATGGCGGGAAAAGGAATAGAAGTATTTCATCTCTTCCGAAAGAGAAAGGGCAACGTGGTTATATGGAAACCCGGTGATTTTTCGTATAAAACCGCCGATTTTATATGGCGTTGATAAAAAAGCTATGTAAAAAAATCTTTGTTTTTCCATTATCAATATCTGTCCGGGTTTTCGTCAACAAATTCCCTGAATTTGGACTGGATCCATTCGTTCGCTTCGGAAAGGCCTTCCGGAGAAAGGGGAAAATCCATTTCGACAACGTCGCTTGCGTGTTCATAGCTCATAACCGTATAGACCGCCGCATGGATCACCTGGTTTTCTTTGTCCGGGCAATGACGCCAGCGAAAATCCCTTCTGCTGTCGGTATAGATATTGTTTTCGCGGAGCATATCCCAGGTGGGTCTGTCGAGTTCAAGAGGCCTTTGCCATTCGCGTTTATATGCCATTTTTTATCTCCTTTCAGGATTCCTTAACGGTTTTCCCGGAAATATGTTCCGGAACAAGCTTTAAAAGAAGGGTTTCCTTACCGAATTTTTCAATTTCGTTTTTAATATAATCCTCGTCCGAGGTAAATTTTCTGCTGAGTTTTGCAGTGATTTCTCCGATTGTTTCCGGGTCATCGACAATTTCGATTTTTCCGAAAACAACAACGCTTCTTACGGAAAAAGCCCAATCTTCTTCGGTTTTTGTTCCTTTTTCAAAAACGCAGAAAGAAACTTTCGGCTCTTTTTTAATTGAATCCAAGCGGTGGCCTTTTTTTCCGCAATGGAACCAGATGTTTCCGCTTTCGGAATCATAAAAATGATTCATGGGCATTCCGTAAGGATAACCTTCGTCGCCGACAACCGAAAGAACTCCCCTTGTTTCTTTTTCCAAAAGGTTTATACATTCCTCCTTCGGAAGAGCCTTGTTCTTTCTCAAAAGTTCCCGAAACAAGTGAAAACACCCTCTTTCTTTTTAAATCATATTAGAATTTTATCACAGAGCCTTCTTTTTTTCAACGCCGCGCGATATATTTACTTAAAATGTAATTTATGATAAAATACTTTGGAAAAGGAGGCGGATCTGTTTTGTCTTATTTTTGGTTCACAAAAAGCACAATGGATAAGCTCCGGCCGGATTATATCCATTTTGAACATTTCGGCCCGGAACATCTTCTTGTAACTGCAGGTTTTGTTGCGGTAATAATAGCTGCGATGCTTTTTTACCGAAAACTTGATGAAAAAGCAAGGCAGAAATTTCTTTATATAATGTCGGCTCTTCTTATTGCGGACGAACTTTGGAAACATGTTTTAAGCGCGGCCACCGGACAATGGGAATGGGAATTTGTTCCGCTACATCTTTGCAGCATAAACATTTTTGTCTGTGTAATAAATTCCTTTAAGCGTGACGAACTTACTTCCGAAATTCTTTATGCCCTTTGCGTGCCCGGCGCGGCGCTTGCTCTTTTAATGCCCACCTGGACAAATCTTCCCTATTGGAATTTTATGAGTCTTCATTCAAATTCGGTACATCTTCTTCTTGAAATGTACCCGCTTCTTCTTATTGCCGGCGGATTTAAACCGAATTTCAAAAGGCTTCCGAAGGTTTTGGGAATCGTTCTTCTTGAATGTGTGCCCATATTCTTTATCAACAAAATTCTTGACACAAACTTTTTCTTCCTTAACGGAACCGCCAACAACCCTGTGCTGAAAATTCTTGCTTCGATTTTCGGAAAAGATTTTTATTTCATCGGTTTTGTTCCGCTTCTTGCGGTGGTTTGGTTTTTCATGTATTTCCCCTGGTATCTTGCGGAAAAGAAAAAAGCGAAAGTTTAAAAAAATGCGGGCGGATTTTCCGCCCGTTTTCTTATTATGCTGTAGGGGCGAACCTGTGTGTTCGCCCGATTTTTTATTAAGGCGGGAGCAAGCCCCCGCCCTACGCTAAATCATTGTAAATGTTGATATTATCCGATTTTTTAAATTGGATAGGATTATCCCTCATCCGTCATTTGCTTCGCAAATGCCACCTTCCCCTCCGGGAAGGCTAAAAGGAAAAAGCACCGCTTTGGCTGTGCTCTTTTTTTGGTTTATTTTTGATGGAACAGGGTTACAATCCCTCCGTCAGCTTTGCTGACACCTTCCTTTACACAAGGGAGGCTGCCCTTCGGGAATCCCTTTTTTGGGCGAACACATAGGTTCGCCCCTACGGAGCTGAAATTAATATCGGTACGTTGCTGTAGTGGCGGATATTATCCGCCCATGAATTGCGCATTATGCACTTTGAATTTTGCACTGAAAAAAGCACCGCTTTGGCGATGCTCTTTTTTTGGTTTATTTTTGGTGGAACAGGGTTACAATCCCTCCGTCAGCTTTGCTGACACCTCCCTTTACACAAGGGAGGCTGCCCTTCGGGAATCCCTTTTTTGGGCGAACACATAGGTTCGCCCCTACGGAGCTGAAATTAATATCGGTACGTTGCTGTAGTGGCGGATATTATCCGCCCACGAATTGCGCATTATGCACTTTGAATTTTGCACTGAAAAAAGCACCCTTACGGGTGCTTTTTTTGTTTCGTTAATTTATGAATCTTGCAAGAAAATCTTTTGTTTCGTCTTTTTTGGGGTTTCCGAAGATATCTTCCGGGGTTCCTTCTTCACAGATTACGCCGTCTTTCATAAAAACAACGCGGCTGGAAACATCCCTTGCAAAGGCCATTTCGTGGGTTACAACGATCATGGTAAGTCCTTCGCTTGCAAGGGTGCGCATAACTTCGAGAACTTCGCCGACCATCTGGGGGTCAAGGGCTGAAGTCGGTTCGTCGAAAAGAAGAACTTCCGGTTCCATAGCAAGGGCTCTTGCTATTGCAACACGCTGTTTCTGTCCGCCGGAAAGCTGCTTCGGTTTTGCGTTGATATAGGGCAGCATTCCTACTTTTTCAAGGAAAAATTTTGCTTTTTCCTCCGCTTCGTCTTTCTTTTTTCCAAGAACTTTTACCTGGCCGACCATACAGTTCTGGAGAACGGTCATATTGCTGAAAAGGTTGAAGCTCTGGAAAACCATTCCGACCTTTGCGCGGTAATCGGTTACGGAAAAACCTTTTTCGTCAATATCTTTTCCGTGGAAAAGAATTTTTCCGCCGGAAGGGGTTTCGAGAACGTTTATGCAGCGGAGAAGGGTTGATTTTCCGGAACCGGAAACGCCGATTATTGTTGTAACGTCACCTTTTTTTACGGAAAAGTCGATATCGGAAAGAACTTTGTGGCTTCCGAAATTCTTTTCAAGGTGCTGAATTTCGATTATGTTTTCGCTCATTTGAAGTCCTCCAAAGTTTTTTCTTTTGCGTGATAGGTGTACATTCCGCTTGTGTGCGCAAGGGTATCGGTGGTTGCAAGGTCATAGTTATCGTCGCCGTCCAGCTTCTTTTCAAGAAGTCTGAGAAGGAAGGAGGCGGTTACGGTCATAACAAGATAAATTACCATTACGATGCTTGCGGATTCAAAGAATCTGTAAAGAGCGCCGGCTGCGCTTTTGTGCTGGAAGAAAAGGTCCGCAAAGCTGATTACGGAAAGGACGGAAGTATCCTTGATATTGATAATGAAGTTGTTGCCGATCTGGGGAATGATATTGCGGAAGGCCTGGGGAATGATTACGTTCATCATGGTCTGAACGTGGTTCATACCGATGGATTTTGCGCCTTCGGTCTGACCCGGATCGATGGAAAGGATTCCTCCGCGGACAGTTTCCGCCATATAGGCGCCGGTATTGATTGAAACGATTACAAGGGCGGCAAAATAGGGATCCATTTTGTAATCAAAAATCATTATGGTGCCGTAATAGATAAATACGGACTGAACTATCATCGGGGTTCCGCGGAAAAGTTCGACGTATCCCTTGAGGATGATGTTCGCGATTTTTACGATTATTTTTTTCCAGAGGGGATCTTTTTTCTCGATTGGAATGGTCTGGACGATGCCGACCCCAAAACCGATTATACAGCCCGCGACTGTTCCTATGAACGAAACAATAAGAGTGTTGATTGCGCCGTCAATAAAGGAAGAACCATATCCGCTCCATACCTTGATGACGCCTTCGATAAATTCTGCCAAGGTTATTCTCCTTTTTTATATATTGCCTTTCCGATAATCACTGTAGGGAACGCTGTCCTCAGCGTTCCGTTTTGCGGACCGTCGGGGACGACGGTCTCTACGGTATTCTCGCCGAAAGGGGGCTTTTTTACATTATAAACCGCCCGGTAATTAACCGGGCGGCATTTTTTATAAAATTTCCTGATTATTCGCTGAGAGGCTGAACAGCGATTGCTTCCTGCATCATTGCTTCATAATCTTCAACGGTAAGGGTTGCAAGAACAGCGTTTACCGCTTCAAGAAGTTCGGTATTGCCTTTCTGCATGGAGATACCGAGGTTGATCTCTTCTTCGGAAACTTCAAATTCGCCTGCGGTTCCGGTGAAATCAAGAAGTACCATATCGTCATAAACAGCAACTGCCGCCATTGCGGTGGGCATATCGGTTACAACAAGGTCAACTGCGCCGGATTCAAGAGCAACAAGCATTGCGGGTGCGGTTTCCTGTGCGGTAAGAATGTTTGCTTCCGGAATCTGGGGAAGGCAGATATCATACCAGATGGTGCCAAGCTGGGAAGTGCAGGTTGCGCCTGCAAGATCTGCAACGGAAGCTGCGGAAGCATATTTGGAATCCGCTTTGGTAAGGGTTACGATGGAAGCATAGAAATAAGGATCGGAAAAATCGACCATTTCAAGTCTTTCTGCGGTGATGGACTGACCTGCGATTACGAGGTCAACGTCGCCGGACATAACCGCCGGAACAAGGCCGTCCCAGTCGAGTTTTACGATTTCGAGTTCTTTTCCAAGTGATTCGGCAATAAGTTTTGCCATCATTACGTCATAGCCGTATGCGTAGTTGTTGGTTCCGGCAATCGGAACAGCGCCGTTGGAATCGTCCGCCTGGCTCCAGTTATAGGGAGCGTAAGCACATTCCATTGCAACGCGGAGAACGTTGTCATTTTCGGGTTCGCTGCCGCAGGCTGTAAAGCCGAGGCACATTACCATTGCGAGTACGAGTGTGATAATCTTTCTTGTCATTGTTTGTTTCCTTCTTTCCTAAGAATTCATTTTTTTGCGGCTTTTCCAAAAAATAAAAAAAGCCATGAATACTTTCGGATGAAGATTCATGGTACATTCTTACACAAAATGCTTTGCGGATTGTTTTTTATTAACAAACCGCTTAAACCAATGATAGCTCTCCACCGAAGTGACAGTCCAAAGGATATTTTCCCTTGGCCCAGCAAACGGAAAACAAGGCTTTTTTCCGAAAGCTTCGGCGAAAGTTCCTTTCTCGCAAAACCGGGAAGCCTTCCCTTAAAATGCTTTGCGTTACTGATAGCTTTCGCGCCTCTACCATTGTTTATGGCAAAGCCAAAAACAATATGTATTATGTTTTTCCATAGTTTATAAAAACTATGTGAAACAGTATAGCAAACTAAAGCGCTAAAGTCAACACCTTTTTTAAAATTTTTATCCTTTATTTTATAATTGAAAAAAAACATGGCGCATGTTATTATAAAATATAGTTCATTTATTTTAAAGGGAGGATTTTTTATGAAAAGACCCGAACTTCTTGCTCCTGCGGGAGATATGGAATGTCTTGAAACGGCTGTCCATTTCGGCGCAGATGCGGTTTATATCGGCGGACCCCTTCTCCAGCTTCGGGCGGATAACGTTGGTTTTGACCGGAAAGGAATTGCCGAAGCGGCAAAATATGCCCATGAGCACGGCGTAAAACTTTACGTCACGGTTAACTGCTTCGCCAAAAACGAAGAAATCGATGCGGCGGAAGATTATGCAAAATATCTTTATTCCGTCGGGGTTGACGCTGTAATCGTTTCTGACATAGGCCTTATCGCCGCGATCCATAAAGCCGAACCAAGGCTTGAGATCCATGTTTCCACCCAGGCGAACTGCCAGAACTTCAGCGCCGCAAACGTTTATTGGGAAATGGGCGCAAAACGCGTTGTTCTCGGCCGCGAAATGAGCCTTGATGAAATAATAGAATTCAGAAAAAGAATTCCGGAGGAAATGGAGATCGAAGCATTTGTCCACGGCGCCATGTGCATGTCCTATTCCGGCCGCTGTATGATATCCTCCTATCTTGTCAACCGCAGCGGAAACCGCGGAGGCTGCGCCCAGCCTTGCCGCTGGAATTACCACCTTGTCGAGATGAAGCGTCCGAACGAATTTTTCCAGGTTGTCGAGGACGAAAAGGGCACCGCAATTTTAAGTTCCCACGACATGTGCGCGGTAAGTTTTCTCGATCAGCTCGAGGCTGCGGGAATTTGTTCCTATAAAATTGAAGGCCGCATGAAAACACCTTTTTATGTTGCAACGGCAGTAAACGCTTATCGCCATGCCATTGACGGCGACGTTCCGCTGGAAGTTATTGAGCGCGAACTTGACAGCATCAGCCACCGCCCCTATTCAAGCGCTTTTTATTTCGGCGAAATGAAGATGAGCCACGGAAATTCCGGCGCATATATCCAAAAATGCGTTTTCGTCGGAAAAGTTCTTGATTACAAAGACGGAACTGTCACCATTGAACAGCGCAACAATTTTAAACCCGGGGACGAAATTGAAGTTATCGCCCCGGAAAGCATCGGCGAAAAATTTACCGTTACAAAGATTTTTGATGAAGAAGGAAACGAACGGGAGGACGCAAGGCTTATTAAACAGATTCTTCGCCTTCCCTGCCCCATTGAACTTAAAAAAGGCGACCTTCTCCGAAGAAGAGTTGAAGAATAAAAAAACAAGCCCCCTTCATAAAAGGGAGCTTGTTTTTTTGCAGGGAGGCTTGCCCTCCGGGTTATTTATTATCCCTCATCCGTCTTTTTCGGCAGAGCCGAAAAATCCACCTTCCCCCGAGGGAAGGCTTTTATTTATTTTTTTGCAAAAACTGTTGACAACGTAACAATGTTACGCTATAATATGACCGTAACATTGTTACGCACATGTGCTAAATTTTCAAAAAGGGGGCTTTTGCCGATGGATATTAGCGACAAAAACCTTATTTCCAAAAAACAGCTTCTTGAAAAATATTCAATTTCCTATGGCGCGCTCTATCGCTGGAAGCGAAAAGGTCTTATTCCGGAAGATTGGTTTATTAAAAAATCAACTGTTACCGGGCAGGAAACTTTTTTCCCGAAAGACCTTATCACCGAAAGAGTTGAACTTATTCTTGAAAAAAAAGAGGACGTTCTTCTTGATGAACTGGCGGAAAAAATTTCCGGCGAAGAGGAAAACAACGCAAAAATTGTTATCGAAACCGTTTTCGGCAAAAAGGTTTTCTATTTAAAAGATATAAAAAACATAAATCTGGTCGATACAAACGGAGTAACCAAAAAAATTGAAATTCGGGGGGAATAAATAATGGATATGAAAATTGCTGGAACCGGCTGCATCGGCGCCGGTGAATATGACGATATTGAAATAAGCGGAGCAGGAAAATCCGAAGGTTTTATCCGTTGTAAAAATTTTGAATGTTCCGGTGCTTTCTCCGGAAATTCGGACATCGAATGTGAAGGAAAAATTGAATCTTCCGGCGCTTTCAGCAACCGCGGAACCATCAAAACAAAAGAATTCGAAGCTTCCGGAAGCGCAAAAAACTCCGGAAATTTCACTGCGGAAACAATCGAGGTTTCCGGTGCGTTTAAAGTTGAAGGCAACTGTGTTTTATCGAAGCAAGGCGAAATTTCTGGCGGATGCAAAATCGAAGGAAATCTTAAGGCAGCAGAACTTGAGGTTGACGGCGGACTTAAAGTTACCGGTGACCTTGAAGCGGAAAAAGCAAATATCTGCGGCGGAATTTTCTGCGGCGGGCTTATCAATGCCGAAGAACTTTATATCGATCTTTCCAATGTAAACGATTCAAAGGCAGAAAGCATTGGCGGATGCAAAATCACCATTAAAAATTCCGGAAGAAGCAGGGTCTTCGGTTTCTTTTTTGGAAGGAAAAAGGGTTCTATGAAAGTTTCCGAATCCATCGAGGGCGACGAAATCATAATCGAGCACACCAAGGCAAAAACCGTTACCGGAAAATACGTTATGGCAGGCGAAGGCTGTGAAATAGAACTTATTCAGTATTCCGAAAACGCTGAAATTTCGCCGAAAGCAAAAATCGGAAGATGCGAGAAAATTTGATATATAACAAAAAAAGCACGCTGCCGCGTGCTTTTTTGTTGCTTATTTTTTCAAAGTATTGCTCTCGTTGAGAACAAGGCTGCTGTAAATCATAAGGACATCTGCGCCTTCGAAATCCACATATTCTCCGATCATTGAAGGGATAATATAGCGGGTGTCGATAAGGGTTATCTTCGCATAGTCGCGCATAAGAAGCGGAGCTATTGAAGAACCGAAGGAATCGCGGAAAATTATAAGGTGGCGGTCGCCTTCGGCAGAAGAATTTGTAACTTCAAGAAGCGAAGTTGAGCCGGAAAGATAGAACTCATAAGGGTCTTTGCTTTCAAGTTTATCGAAATTATAAATTCCGCCTTTCATCCCGGTTTCATAGTTGAAAACTGTCATGGATTCAAGTTCCGGAGTGGTAAGATAAACGATTTTTTCCGGTTTAAGCGGAAGGGCGCTTTGGCCGTAATAAACGCCTTTAAAGTTTTCGGTTGCAATTTTTTCCTCAAAATCCTCAAAAGGTTTTGCTTCAAGCGAAACAAGGATTTTTTCAGCAGCTTCGGTGATTTTCTGCTGCTGCCAATGGGTATCGGTGAAATAATAATCCTCTTCATCAAGCGAATCGAAAAGGCTTACATATTTTGCAAAACCAAGATTTTCTTCGAAGAATTTTTCCATTGCAGCATAATCCATTACCGGATATCCGTTTTCTTCGCCGATATATGCACCTTTATCCGGCACGACGGAGAAAACAACTTTGTTCACTTTTCCCTTCATATAGGTTTCATAAAGGTCGTTAAAGCGGTCCGCCGCATACTGAACGGATTCCTCATCAAGAGGGAAATCCAGCTTTGCAATATATCCATCGGCAAAATAAAGGCTGTTGTTGTCGGAAAGACCGAAAAGATAATACTGCGCAAGAGCTTTTACGCTACGGAATACATCCCTCATGGGGAACTGGTCGTTGGTGTAATTTTCAAACTTATCCATAAAATTGCCGTTCAGAAGGGTTTTTACGGAAAGTTCCGGAAGCTGATCAAGGGGTCTTCTTTCGCTTTCGGAAAATTCATCCGCCGGTTTGAGCACCGCCCAGAAAGCAAGCCCGAAGATGAGCACCGCGGCAACGATTACGGTATAAATATTTTGTGTTTTCTTTTTCATTTCCGCACCTCCCTTAGAATCTGAAATAGAGGAACGGGTTAAAAGATCCGTCCGCAAGATATCCGGTTACCATTATGAGCACAGCCGCAAAGCCAATTGGTTTTGCGATTGCAATAACTTTTCCGCCGATTTCGGTGGAATTTACCTTTTTGAGCAGGTTTTTGACAACCGGGGTTGCAAGAAGAGAACCCGCAACGAACATAAGAGCATAGCTTTTGAGGTAATAAAGGGTTGCTGTTCCCGCAAGGGGAATTCCCGCAAGGCCGAACATTCCTTTAAGGTCTTCAAATGCGCCGCCGATGCTCACAGAGTTGAAGATCACGAACCCGATTGCAGTGAAGAAAAGAACATAGATATGGTTGAGCACCGCAGGGGCTTTGTCAAGATACTTTTTAAGCCACATTTTTTCGATTACGAGCAAAGTTCCGTAAAAAAGTCCCCATACGATAAATTGCCAGTCGGCTCCGTGCCAGAAACCGGTAAGGAACCATACAACGAAGATGTTAAAAAGAAATCTCGGTGTGCTCACTCTGTTTCCGCCAAGAGGAATATATACATAGTCCCTGAACCAGCTTCCGAGGGACATGTGCCATCTTCTCCAGAATTCGGTTATGCTTTTTGAAATATAGGGGAAATCGAAGTTTTCAAGGAAGGTGAAACCGAAGATCCTTCCAAGTCCGATTGCCATATCGGAATATCCGGAGAAATCGAAATAGATTTGGAGCATAAACGCCGCCGCATACATCCAATAGAAAAGAACGGTTTTTTCGTCGCTTGCGCGGAAAATTGAACAAAGTTCGCCGAAAGCGTTTGCAAAAAGAACTTTTTTTCCTATACCGATACAGAAACGCTGGATTCCGTAAGCGGTTTTTTCAAGAGTATGGGTGCGGTTTTCAAGCATTTCCGCAATATCGACATAGCGGACGATCGGTCCCGCAATAAGCTGGGGGAAAAGCACTACGTAGGTTCCGAAATCGATTATATTGCGTTTTGCCTTTGCGTCGCCGCGGTAAATATCGATGGTATAGCTTGCAATCTGAAAGGTATAAAAGCTTATTCCCACCGGAAGAGCTATTTTAAGCAGCGGGACTGAAAGTCCGGTTGCGGCGTTGAAGTTGCTTATGAAGAAATCAGCATATTTGAAATATGCAAGGAAGGAAAAACTTATGATAACGGAAATTATCATAAAAATTTTCTTTGTCTTTTGCTTCTTCGCTTTTTCCATAAGAAGGGCAAAGCCCCAGGCAAAGGTTATTGAAGCGGCCATAAGGAAAACATAAACCGGTTCTCCCCAGGCATAGAAAACAAGGCTGAAAACAAAAAGAACGCTGTTCTTAAGTTTTTTCGGAGCCGCAAAATAGCAAATCAGCACAAGCGGCAGAAAATAATAAAGGAACGGGATGCTCGAAAAGAGCATTGTTTCACCTCCAAAAAAGTTTGCACCGTAGGGAACGCTGTCCCCAGCGTTCCGCATTTTTTATCGGAGCGTCGGGGACGACGTTCCCTACTGAAAAATCGTCGTCGTTCATAAAAACGGGCGCACCGTTTATCAAAAAGATGCGCCCTGCTTTTTTAAAAAAAATCAGATTATGCGATTGCTTCGCTGTAAACGATTTCTGCTTCGGGATATACTGCGGTGAGTTTTTCTTCGAAGGGGTTCATTGCATCGTTGATTCCGAAGGAAACGAGAACATATTCGCTGCCGAAGGTTGCAATTACCATTTTGTCGGGGAAACCGCACATCCACTGGTTGGAAGCGATTGCTTCGTGCATGGTTTCAGCAAAAGCTTTTGCGTCTGCAACTTTGAAAGCGCCGCAGGTGAAGGAGTTGAGGTTCATTCCGTGAACAAGAGAAGCTGCTTCGATAACTTCGGTGCCTGCGGGAACAAGAAGGGTGCTGGTCATGAAATCAGCGTTGGTAACGGTGCCGGGAGCGCCATCTACCATGTTGTCATAGTCGCCGCCCATTGCAAAGAATTTTTCGTCTTCGCCGAATTCTGCCCAAACTTTTTCGATGATTTCAAGAGCGGAACCTACGGTTACTTCTGCGCCGCCGTTTTCACCTTCTGCGGGTTCGTTGCTTCCGCAAGCTGCGAAAGAGAGCATCATTACTGCTGCAAGTACAAATGCAAGAATTTTTTTCATTTTGTTTTAATTCCTTTCTTTAATAAAGCTTTTTTGCCGTTTTACGGCAATAGTATTTGTTGTTTTTATGTTTTTGATACGGCTTTTAAAAAAAGCGCGTATATATTAAGTGTCCGAAAAATCAAAAAGTATTGCATCAAATTTAAAAAAATTTTATGAATTTTTTGTTTCGGGCACGAAATACCGGTTTTGCGAAAGGCCCCATTGCTTAAAGGGGGCTGGATTTTTTAACCGATTGCGGTTAAAAAGCCAGGGGAATTCTGTTTAATTGCAACCCTGCTTTCAGCCGGACAGGGTTACAATCCCTCCGTCATTTCCTCCGGAAATGCCACCTCCCTTTACACAAGGGAGGCTTTTATATAAGGTGATATCCCGCTTTTTCGATTGCTTCGCGGATTTTTTCTTCCGGAACTTCCCCGGTCATTTTTACGACAGCGTTATCATAAAGGCAGGAAGCTTTTGCTTCGGTGATTTCCGGAATGGCTTCAAGGGCTTCCTTAACATGTGCTTCGCAATGTCCGCACATCATTCCGGAAATTTTATAGGTTTTTTCAACGATTTCCGGTTCGGTCCTAAAATCTCCGCCTTTTTCTTCGGCAGGAGCAAGCCCCTGACCTACGGTAACGTCTGCATTTTCCGGAGCTTTTTCGGTTTCCGAAACTTCGGCGGTTTCTTTTTCGGAACGGTCAAGACCGTTCCCTACAGTGGATTCGCCGCATTTTTCATCTTCAGAGTTTTCTGCAGATTCAAAAGCGTCCACCTTGTTTTTGCGTTTTTTGTCGTGCTTCGGGTTAAAAATATCCGCAAAGTTAAGCCTAAGGGCGTTTGTCACAACGCAGAAGCTCGAAAGGCTCATGGCGGCAGCACCGAACATGGGGTTCAGTTCAAGACCGAAAGCAATGAACGCACCCGCCGCAAGGGGAATTCCAACAGAGTTATAAATAAACGCCCAGAAAAGGTTTTGGTGAATGTTCCGGAGGGTTGCTCTTCCGAGAGCCACCGCAGCAGGAACATCGGAAAGGCGGCTTTGCATAAGAACGATATCTGCGCAGTCTATTGCAACGTCCGTTCCGGCGCCGATGGCGATTCCGATATCGGCGGAAGCAAGGGCGGGAGCATCGTTTATTCCGTCGCCGACCATTGCAACCTTGCCTTTTTCCTTAAAGCGACGAACCGCTTCTTCTTTTCCTTCCGGAAGAACCCCGGCAATGACTTCATCAACGCCGACCTGGTTTGCAATGGCTTTTGCGGTGCGTTCGTTGTCGCCGGTAAGCATTACGGTATGGATTCCCATATTTTTAAGCCTTGCAACAGCTTCCGGGCTTTCTTCCTTGATTACGTCCGCAACGGCGATTATTCCGAGGAATCTTCCGTTTCCGCTGAAGAAAAGGGGGGTTTTTCCTTCGGAAGCAAATTTTTCGGATTCTTCAATAATTTCTTCCGGGACAGGCGCGGTTGTTTTTATAAATTCAGCGTTGCCGCCGAAAACGGAAATTCCGCCGAGAATTCCGGTTATTCCGTTGCCCGGAAGGGCATAGAAATTTGAAACTTCTACAGCACTGATTTCAAGTTCCCCGCATTTTCTGACGATTGCCTTTGCAAGGGGATGTTCGCTTTTTGATTCAAGAGCAAGGGCAATTTTAAGAAGGGCGGTTTCGGAAACTTCCGCCGCCGGAACAATATCGGTTACGGCAGGTTCGCCTTTTGTTATGGTTCCGGTTTTATCCATTATTACAATTTCGGTTCTTCCGGCTTCTTCAAGGGAAGCGGCGGTTTTATAAAGGATTCCGTTTTTGGCTCCGACTCCGCTTCCGACCATAATTGCAACCGGTGTTGCAAGACCGAGAGCGCAGGGGCAGCTTATTACAAGGACGGAAATTCCTCTTGCAATTGCAAAACCGAAACTTTCGCCGAGAATCATCCATACGGCAAAGGTTATTGCGGCAATCGTTATTACAGCCGGAACAAAAATTCCGGAAACCTTATCCGCAACTTTTGCGATTGGGGCTTTTGTTGCGGCGGCCCCTTCGACCATTTTTATGATCTGGGAAAGAGTAGTATCTTCGCCGACTCTTGTTGCTTCGCATTTTATAAATCCGCTTTGGTTTATGGTCGCGGCGGAAACGACGCTTCCGACAGTTTTGTCAACGGGAACGCTTTCGCCGGTAAGGGCAGATTCGTTAACGGCGGTTTCGCCTTCTATTATAATTCCGTCAACGGGAATACTTTCGCCCGGGCGAACAACAAAAATTTCGCCCTTGCGCACTTCTTCGATTCCGACCGTTACTTCTTCGCCGTTTTTTATGACAACCGCCGTTTTCGGCGCAAGATTCATAAGAGAACGGAGAGCGTCGGTTGTTTTTCCTTTAGAGCGGGCTTCGAGCATTTTTCCGACGGTTATAAGCGCAAGAATCATCGCAGCGGATTCAAAATAGAATTCGTGGAGGTAATGATGCGCTTCCAAAAGATTTCCTCCGATTGCTTCTTCGGTCATTGCGTAAAGAGTATATACGCTGTAAACAAAGGAAGCGCCGGAACCGAGGGCAACAAGGGTATCCATATTGGGCGCCTTGTTGATAAGGCCTTTAAAACCGCTTATGAAAAACTTTTGGTTTATAACCATAACGATTCCCGCAAGAAGCATCTGTGCAATGCCTATGGCGATGCAGTTTTCCGCAAGAAATTCCGGCAAAGGCCAGCCCCACATTGTATGGCCCATTGAAATATACATAAGCACCGCAAGAAAACCGACGGATGCCCAAAGGCGTTTTTTAAGAACGGGGGTTTCCTTATCTTCAAGAGCTTCTGCTTTGTTTTCCTTGTTGCTTTCGGTTTTGCCTTTTGCCGAAGCGCCATAGCCGGCTTTTTCAACCGCGGAAATAATATCTTCCGGTTTTGCTGTTCCAGAAACACCCATGGAATTTGTAAGAAGACTTACGGAACAGGAAGTTACTCCTTCGACGGCGGAAACGGCTTTTTCCACCCTTGCGGAACATGCCGCGCAGCTCATTCCGGTTACGTTATATTGTTCCAAATAATCAGAACCTTCTTTCCGGTTTATTTTTATATATAGTCCAAAGGCTTTTTTCGCCTTATACCCCATTATATATTTATTATTTTAACATATTTAAAATAAAACTCAACAGGTAAACATATTATTTTATTTTTTGTTCATAAAAAATGTTCCCGGATGAGAGAATTTTGCGCCGGCGGGTCGGTTATAATGTAGTGGCGGATATTATCCGCCCGGTACAAAAGGCCCCCTTGCCTAAAGGGGGCTGGGTTTTTTAACCGCTTGCGGTTAAAAAAGACTGGGGGATTTTTTTACATATTACCGGAATTTTTTTGAATCCCTCCTCAGTCAGCTTCGCTGACAGCTCCTCCTCTAAGGAGCTTGCCATACGGGTTTATACAAAAAATAGGGAGCACTTCTTTGCGAAGTGCTCCCCATAAACATTTTTTGAAATTTATTTCAAAAGCGATTTATAAAGATTTATGTAGGTGTTTGCGCTGCGGTTCCAGCTGAAATCGCAGGAAAGTGCGTTGAGAACGGCTTCTTTCCAACGTTCGCCGAAATAAAGATTCTGGGCACGGTGGATCGCATCGAGCATATCGTCCGCGTTATAAGTCTTGAAGGTAAAGCCGTTGCCGTTGAATCCGCCGAGATCCTTGATGGAATCCTTAAGGCCGCCGGTTTCGCGGACTATCGGAATCGTTCCGTAGCGAAGCGCTATCATCTGGGCAAGGCCGCAAGGTTCGCTCTTGCTGGGCATGAGGAAAACATCGGAACCCGCATAGATTTTTCTTGCAAGGGCGGGAATAAACCCGCAGACAAAGCTGATTCTGCCGGGATATTTTTCCTGCATATAACGGAAGAAGCTTTCGAAAGCGGATTCTCCGGAACCGAGAATTGCGATCTGGACATTTCCTTCCATAATACGGTCGCAGACAGCCCGGACAAGATCGAGGCCTTTGTGGGAAACAAGTCTTCCGACCATTCCTATAAGCATGGAATCCGGTTTTACCTCAAGTCCAAGTTCCTTTTGAAGTTCCGCCTTGCATTTTGCTTTTCCGGAAAGATCGAACCCGGAGAAAGTTGCGGGAATTTCCGTATCGGTTGAAGGATCGTAACTTTCGGTGTCGATTCCGTTAAGGATTCCCGTAAGCTTATATCTTCTGTCCCTGAGAAGGCGGTCCATACCCCATGCAAACCAGGGATCCTGGATTTCTTCCGCATAGGTGGGGCTTACGGTGGAAATTGCGTCGCACTGGTCAATGCCGGCTTTCATATAGTTGCAGCGTCCGTCGTATTCAACAAGTCCGCGGCTGTTTTCGGGAATTCCGAGAACATCCGCAGCAAAATACATATCGTAATTTCCCTGATACTGGATGTTATGGATGCTGTAAACGGTTTTGATTTTCGAAAGTTTTGCTTCGCCGGAAAAGAAAAGACGGAGGAAAACAGGAATAAGACCGGTTTGCCAATCGTGGCAATGGATGATTTCCGGGTCGAAATCCATGTGTTTTACAGCTTCGGCAACCGCCATGGAAAAATATCCAAAACGTTCGCCGTCATCATAAAGCCCGTAAATTCCGGAGCGCTTGAAATAATATTCATTATCTATAAAATAGAAAGTTACTCCGTTATAAACGGTTTTTAAAAGGCCGCAATAAAGATTGCGCCAGCCGAGCCAAACTTTAAATTCCGCAATTTTTTCCATATTTTCGCGGAATTTGTAAGGAATGTCGGAATAAAGCGGGAGAATTACGCGGCAGTCGCAACCCGCCACATTAAGAGCTTTTGGAAGAGCGCCGATTACATCTGCAAGTCCGCCGGAAGCAATAAAGGGTCTTGCTTCACTTGCCGCAAAAAGAACATTCATTGAAATTTCCTCCTGAAAATTCGGTTTTTCCCTTTTTGGGGAAAAGGTTTTTATCAAAGAACGGTATCCTTCGGGATATAGAGCGGATATTTTTCGGAACCGGCAAGATGGGTTCCGGCGGGAATTACAACGTTTTTGTCGGTGATTACATATTCAAGTTCGCAATTTTCGCCGACATAGGTGTTGTGCATGAGCACGCAGCCTTTTACCTTTGCGCCTTCGGCAATGGTTGCTCCGCGGAAGAGAACGGATTCTTCAACTTCGCCGTCAACATGGCAGCCGTCGGTTACAAGCGCTTTGGAAACTTTTGCATTTTCGCCGTATTTTGCGGAAACCTGGTCGCGAACGCGGGTGTAAATCGGTCTTTCAGCCGGGAAAAGGGATTTTCTTACTTCCGGATTAAGGAGAGCAAGGCTGGAATCGAGATAGTTGCGAAGGCCGGTAAGCTTGTTGCAGTAACCTTCGAAAAGATAGCCTCTGATGTTGAGCACGCCTTTTTTCTGCATGAGCACGGAATGAACAAAGCTGTGCTCATCCTTGCTTGCGCATTCTGCGATAAGCTCATCGAGAAGCGGTTTTTTGATTATTGCGATATCGAGATAGATATTCTGGGTGCCTTCCAGTTCCGGGTTGAGATAAAGGTCGAGGAGCTTTCCGCATTCATCGAAGAAAAGCGCCGCGCACTGTTTTTTCTCGCGGAAAACTTCGCTGCGTTTATAAATAAGGGTGATATCGGCGCCGCTTTCTTCGTGCTGTTCAATAACCGGGCGAAGGTCAATGTTTGCGACAACGTCGCTGTCGGAAAGGACAACATTTTTTGCGTCGCTTGCTTTTATGTATTCGCGGATTCCGTAAAGGGCTTCCATTCTTCCGCGGTAAACTCCGCGTTCACCCGCATAGGGAGGAAGGATCGAAAGTCCGCCGTTCTTTCTGGACATATCCCATTCCTGACCGTTACCGACATGGTTCATAAGGCTCTGGTAATTTTTGCTCGGAACAAGGCCGACGTCATAAATTCCGGAGTTGGTCATGTTGGAAAGGGCAAAGTCGATCATGCGGTATCTTCCGCCGAAAGGAATTGAACCAAGGGTTCTGTTTGCGGTAAGCTGGGGAACAAGGTCATCATGCATATTGCAAACGATTATACCGAGGGTGTCTCTCATTTTGCCGCCTCCTTTCCGAAAATTGCGCCGGGTTCAATTGCTGCTCCATCGGCAACAACCGCTTCCGGACCGACAAGGGTTACTTTTCCGCCGTCGGTACCGATAACTGCGTTTTCGCCGATAACCGCTTTTTCGCCGACGATTGTTTTATAAAGTTTTGCGCCGGCTTTAACGATTGAACCGGGCATTATAACGCTTTCTTTGATTTCCGCGCCTTTTTCAACGGTTACACCCGCAAAGAGAACGGAACGTTCCACTTTTCCGCCTACGGTGCAGCCTTCGGTTATCATTGAACCTTTGATTTCTGCGCCTTCCTCAACCATGTGGGGAGGCATTACGGGGCTGCGGCTGTAGATCTTCCAGCTGTTGTCATAAAGGTCAAGATCGCTTCCGTCGAGAAGATCCATATGAGCTTCCCAAAGGGAATCGACGGTACCGACGTCTTTCCAATATCCTTCGAAAGCATAAACAGCCATTTTTTCGCCTGCTTCGAGCATATTGGGAAGAACGTTCTTTCCGAAGTCGTTTTCAGATTCCGGATCCGCTTCGTCTTCGGTAAGATATTTGCTGAGTTTATCCGCAGAGAAAATATAGATACCCATGGAAGCAAGGTCGCTTCTGGGGTTTGCCGGTTTTTCTTCAAATTCGGTGATATAGCCTTCCTCATTGGCAATAATTACGCCGAAACGGGAAGCTTCCGAAAGCGGAACCTTAAGAGCGGCAACGGTTACGGCCGCGCCTTTTTCGATATGTTTTTCAAGCATTGCGGCATAATCCATTTTGTAGATATGGTCGCCGGAAAGAATTACTACGTATTCAGGATCATAGCGCTCTATGAAGCGGAGGTTCTGATAAATAGCGTTTGCGGTGCCTTTATACCAATCGCGTCCGGTGTTGCGCTGATAAGGCGGAAGAACAAATGCGCCGCCGCCCATACGGTCAAGGTCCCAGGGCTGTCCGTTTCCGATGTACTGGGCAAGTTCAAACGGTTCATACTGCGTAAGAATACCGACGGTATCCACCCCGGAGTTTACACAGTTGGAAAGCGGAAAATCGATGATTCGATATTTTCCGCCAAAGGGCACCGCCGGTTTGGCAAGGTCCTTTGTAAGGGCATAAAGTCTGCTGCCCTGGCCTCCGGCCAGAAGCATTGCTAACATTTTTTTACGCAAGATATATCAACCTCCTTGGATTATTTGACAAAGCTCAAAAAAGCTTTCCGCTTCGGAAAGACTTTATTCGACAAGTTTGAAAACAGCTGCGGAGAAAGGAGCAAGGTCCACTGCGGCAAAGGAAGAATAGCCTTCGCGCCAGCTTTCTCTTATTCCGTTTTCATACCAGCCGCTTCCGCCGAAACGTTTTTCATCGGTGGAAAGAATTTCTTCCCATTTGCTGTCTTCGGGAACTTCCACATGGAAACCTTTATATTCGTTGGGGCAGAAGTTGAACGCAAAGAGAAGCTGGGTTCCGTCTTTTGCAATGCGGCGGAAAGCAAGGGCATTTTTTCCGGCTTCGTTACAGTTTGCCCAGTTGAAGCCTTCCCAGTTTTCGTCGTTTTCCCAACAGGCGGGGTTTTCTTTATAAAGCTTGTTCAGTTCTTTTGAAAGATTCTGAAGGCTTCTGTGGCTGTCATATTGAAGAAGGAACCAATCCAGCTCTCTTTTTTCATCCCATTCGATAAAATGGCCGAATTCCTGACCCATGAAGAGAAGCTTTTTGCCGGGGAAGCCCATCATATATGCGAACAACGCGCGGAGTCCCGCAAATTTCTGGTCATATTCACCGGGCATTTTGTTTATCAGCGAACATTTTCCGTGAACAACTTCGTCATGGGAGAAAGGAAGGATGAAGTTTTCGGAGAAAGCATACATCATTCCGAATGTAAGCTTGTTGTGGTGGTGCTGGCGATAGATCGGATCAAGGGACATATAGGAAAGGGTGTCGTTCATCCAGCCCATGTTCCATTTGAAGTTAAAACCAAGTCCGCCGTCAGCTGCGGGGCGGGACACCATCGGGAAGGAAGTTGATTCTTCCGCAACCATCATAACACCGGGATATTCTTTGTTGACAGCGGTGTTGATATCGCGGAGCATTCCGATTGCTTCGATATTTTCTCTTCCGCCGAACTGGTTGCGTTCCCATTCGTTGTCTTTCTTTCCGTAATCGCGGTAAAGCATAGAGGAAACAGCGTCAACGCGGATTCCGTCAATATGGTATTTTTCAAGCCAGTACATTGCGGAGGAAGCGAGGAAACATCTTACTTCGTTTCTGCCGAAATCGAAAACTTTGGTTCCCCAGTCTTCCCTTTCGCCCATCTGGGGGTTTTTATATTCATAACAGGGTTCGCCGTCAAAATTCATAAGACCGACGGAATCTTTCGGGAAATGGGCCGGGACCCAGTCCATAATAACGCCGATTCCGTTTTTATGAAGGGTATCGACGAAATACATAAAGTCTTCCGGAGTTCCGTAGCGGCTGGTCGGTGCAAAATAGCCGAGGCACTGGTACCCCCAGGAACCGTCGAAGGGATGTTCCGTTACCGGAAGAAGTTCCACATGGGTGTAGTTCATTTCCTTCGCATAGGCGGCAAGTTCATCGGCGCATTTTCTGTAATCGAAAAAGTTTCCGTCGTGATATTTTTTCCAGGAACCGATATGTACCTCATAGATGTTCACAGGGCTGTGGTACATATCCCATTTTTTACGATGCTCAAGCCATTTTTTGTCGCCCCATCTGTATTTAGGCGAACAAACCATTGAAGCGGTGTTGGGTCTTGTTTCGCAATGGAAAGCATAGGGGTCGGCTTTTTCGATAATTTCGCCCCAGGAAGTTTCGATTGCGAATTTATAGCGGGTATAATCTTCGATTCCGTCAACGCGGCATTCCCATACCCCGTCGCTTATTTTATACATAGGGTCTGCTCCGGCGGACCAATAGTTCCAATCGCCCACGACAGAAACTGCTTTTGCGTTGGGCGCCCAGGTTCTGAACATAACGCCTTTTTTGCGGCTTCCTCTGATTCTATGTGCGCCGAGGAATTCGTATGCGCGATAGTTTGTTCCCTGGTGGAAAAGATATACCGGAAGTTCAAGCGGATTTTGTTTTTTAGTCATTGAATTCTCCTTTCAAATTTCGAAGAGGCTTCCCCTCCCGGGGGGGAAAGCTGTCGCCGAAGGCGACTTGATAAGGTGTACGTTCAAACATTCGTTTTTGCCGTTAAACAACGCGGATTTAAAACAACATATCCATCCGCCTTGTTTTGCCCGGCTTTCTTCCCTTTATCAACGGAAGATTCGATTTTGCGTACTTATACATATATTATTGTAACACCTTTGCTCTATATATTGCAACGCTGAATTTGTAGAAATAACTGTGCGTTTTTCTGCCAAAATGACCAAAACAATAAAAATTTTTAGTAAAACTGTCTTTAAATCAAGAACATCTTATGTTATACTGTTTTTTATAATCCACCATGGGAGGTAATTTATTTTGTACAGCGGAACAAATGTTGATAAATACAGCTTCAGAAACGATTATTCCGAAAGCGCACATCCCCAGATCATTAAAAAACTTCTTGATCTTTCCTACGAAACAAACACCCCTTACGGAATGGACCGTCATTCCGAAGCGGCCGCAAATATGATTCGCGAACTTTGCGGAACACCAAACGCCGAAGTTGCGTTTACTTCCGGCGGAACCGCAACCAACGTTCTTGCAATTTCCGCTTTTCTCCGCAACAGCTACGAGGCTGTTATCTGCGCGGACACCGGCCACATCAACGTCCACGAAACCGGTTCCATTGAATATGCGGGAAGAAAAACCATAACCATTCCTGTCGGAGTTGACGGAAAACTTTCCCCCGAAATTATCGACCCCGTTTTCAAGGGTTTTGAAAGCGAGCATATGGTCGTTCCGAAACTTGTTTATATCTCCCAATCCACCGAACTTGGAACCATTTACAGCAAAGCGGAACTTACCGCTCTTTCCGAATATTGCCATGCAAACGGAATGTGGCTTTTTGTTGACGGCGCAAGGCTTGCTTCCGCGCTCACCGCAAAATGCAACGACGTTACTCTTAAAGACCTTGGCGCGCTTACCGACGGTTTTTATCTTGGCGGAACAAAAAACGGCCTTCTTTTCGGAGAAGCACTTGTTCTTACCGACCCCAAAGTTTATGACCATCTCCGCTGGCTTATAAAACAGCGCGGATTTATGCTTGCAAAAGGCTTTGTTGTCGGCGCAATGTTTGAGGAAGCTCTTTCCACCGGGCTTTATTTCGACATGGGAAAATACGCTAACGAATGCGCAGAACGCATTGTTGAAGCCATTAAACAGGCCGGCTTTGATCTTTACTGCGAATTCCAGACCAACCAGATTTTTGTTCTTCTTCCGGAAGAACTTGGACAGGAACTTTCCGACACATACGGCTGTTTTATCCAGGCAAGACTTCCCGACGGAAGATGGGCTGTTCGAATCGTAACTTCCTGCGCAACCACCGAGGACGCTATCGCAGATCTTTCTGCCTGGTTCATCAAAAAAGTTGCCGCCGGAATTGTAAAAAATTACATCGGGAAATAAAAAAGATTTTTTAAAAAAGGCTCTTTCTTCGGAAAAGGGCCTTTTTTTCTTAATTTTTTATTAAGTTTTCTGTCAAAATCTTGCGCCGTTTTTTTCGCTGTGGTAACATAAAGAAAAAAGGAGGCGTTTTTACTATGTTCTGTCCCAAATGCGGAACCCAGATCCCCGAAAAAGACCATTACTGCCCCACCTGCGGAGAACCCGTTTTTGAAAAAAAGAACGTTCCCGATGAAAGCGACCGCACCGCAATGTTTGAGGAAGAAGATATCAGAAGAACCAACATTCTTTCGGCTCTTTGCTATCTCAGCTTTCTCTTTGTGATCCTCGGACTTCTTATTGAGCCCAACTCAAAATTCCTTCGCTATCACATCAACCAGAGCATTATCCTTTATATCTTTGGAATCCTCTGCGGACTTGTTGCAATAATCCCCTTCCTTGGCTGGATTGCCGCAGCGATCGGTTCCGTTGCCTGCGTTGTTTTCATGGTTATGGGAATCGTTCGCGCCTTTAAAGGCCAGGCAAAGGATCTTCCCATCATCGGAAAATATATGATCGTTCATTACGACTGATACATCCGCAAAAAAAAATTAAAACCGGACTGCAAATTTGCAGTCCGGCTTTTTTATTCTTCATTTTTCGGTTTTCGGATTCCCTTTTCGGATTCCAACAATTTTTCCGCCGCACCGGTCAGTTCATCCGGCCAGACTTTTTCGCTTTTTATAACGTCTGCCCAGGGACAAAGCTTTTCATAATCATCATCGAAAACAATAGTATATGGCGGTCCGCAGCGGTCATTCACGGACATATACAAATGCTTTCCTTCGTGCATAATGCTGCCGGCTTCGCTTTCCCGCATTTTTTTATCGAGCTTTTCAAACATTTCTTTTGTTATTTCAAAAAGATGATAATCCTGCATTCCGCCGTATTCACCGAAATATCTTCCGCTGTCGCTGTTGAAACAGGCTTTCCAGCCCGAACCTTTTTTGAAAAGCATTGTTCGTCCTCCGGGTGATTCAAGTTTGTTTAACCGGTTTTATGTTATCACAACCCGGTCGGATATACAAGAACGTGGATAAACAATTGTCAGGAAGATCCGTTCAAATATTGCGCGGCGGATATTGTCCGCCCGAAAAAAGGCCCCCTTGCCTAAAGGGGGCTGGATTTTTTAACCGCTTGCGGTTAAAAAAGACTGGGGGATTCTTTATGGGTTGTCGGCTGTATTCCGATGACCTCTCAAAAAATGCGAATAAATCTAATCGGATAGGATTTCGGCGGGAGCAAGCTCCCGCCCTACAGTAAACAGAATGCCTGCCCTCCGGGTTATGTGGTTGTCCCTCATCCGTCAAAACCTTTGGTTTTGCCACCTTCCCTGATGGGGGAGGCTTTTTTCGGGCGAACACACAGGTTCGCCCCTACGAAACCAGAATTGATATTGGTGTGTTACGGCAGGGGCGGATATATCCGACCGATAAAAAAAGGCCCCCTTGCCTAAAGGGGGCTGGATTTTTTAACCGCTTGCGGTTAAAAAAGACTGGGGGATTCTTTATGGGTTGTC
>JAFSEN010000072.1 GCA_017435745.1 Oscillospiraceae bacterium | reverse complement strand
TACCAGGTTCCGGATTCAAAATATTTTTTGATGGGCGACCACCGGGAAACTTCGGTTGACAGCCGTGTTTCCGTTGTGGGTTGTATTCCGGAAGAGCAGATTGTCGGAAAAATTGTTTTCCGGGTATGGCCGATTTCGGATTTCGGAATTATTGAATAACAGCAAAAAATTAAAATAAAAAAAGGAAGGAGGGTGCGCGTTTTGGAAAGTAATCTTGAACAAAGAATGAAAAAATATGCGAAGAAGAACAGCCGAAAAAAAATCTGGCTGAAAATTCTTTCGGTGCTTTCCGCTGCGGTTGTTTTCTGCACCACCTATGCGCTCATCCTTCCTGCAATCACACAGGAAAGGGAAACCTTCTGCGGAACAGAAGAACACACCCATTCCGAAAGCTGCCTTGGGGCGGAAGAAAAGGTTCTTCTTTGTGAACTTACGGAAGAGGAAGCGCATTTCCATTCCGAAGAATGTTTTGAAAAAGTTCTTATTTGCGAAACGGAAGAAGGCCATCTCCATTCCGAAGAGTGCTATTCCGGCGAAGAGCTTATCTGCGAAAAACCGGAAGAGCATATCCATTCCGAGGAATGTTATGAAACTACCCTTGTCTGCGAAGTTCCGGAAACAGAAGGCCACAGTCACGGCGAGGAATGTTATGAAATAAAAACCGTTTCCTGCGAACTTTTGGAACACAGCCACAGCCTTGAATGTTATTCCGATAAAAACGCGGATATTGAAACGGAAGAACAATGGAATGCAAGTTTTGCTTTTGAAGATTTGGGCGAGGTTGTTTCCGAAAATCTTATAACAATTGCAAAAAGCCAGCTTGGTTACCACGAAAGCACAAAAAACTATATTGTCCTTGAGGACGGAGAAACAATAAAAGGCCGCACCCGCTACGGCGAATGGTTCGAAGAGCCTTATGCAGACTGGAACATTCTTTTCGCAGGTTTCTGTCTTGAATATTCAAAGGCGGAAATTCCGTTTGATGCGGATGTTGAAAAATGGATCGAAATTCTTTCCTTGCCGGAAACCGATATTTTCAGAAAAGCCGGTGAGCACGAAGCTCTTGCCGGAGATCTGATTTTCTTCGATGAAGACAGAAACGGAAAACCGGACATAGCGGGAATCGTAATCGAAATCACCGAAGACGGTTATAAAACGGTAATCGGAGATTACGGCGACAGCGTACAAGCTGTTCCTTATGAAAAAGCGGATGAAACGATTTTTGGTTTTGCGGAAATAGCGATTCCGTCGCCATATCATTGCGGATTGGAAGAACATATCCACGATAACTGTTTTGATGAAAACGGAAATCTTATCTGCGGCTTTGAAGAACATATGCACAGCGAAAGCTGCCTTACCGAAAAAACGGAAGAAACTGCGCCGGAATATTTCTGCGGAATTGACGAGCACGCGCACACCGAAGAATGTTTCGATGAAGGCGGAAATTTAATCTGCGAAACCGGGGAACATGCTCATACCGAAGAATGCCTTACAGAAAAAACGGAAGAAACCGCGCCGGAATATTTCTGCGGAATTGATGAGCACGCTCACACCGAAGAATGTTTCGATGAAGGCGGAAACTTAATCTGCGAAACCGGGGAACATGCTCATACCGAGGAATGCCTTACAGAAAAAACGGAAGAAACCGCGCCGGAATATTTCTGCGGAATTGACGAGCACGCGCACACCGAAGAATGTTTCGATGAAGGCGGAAATTTAATCTGCGAAACCGAGGAACATTCTCATACGGAAGAATGCAAGTTGAGATTTGAAGATCTTCCGGAGGAAGAAAGATTAAGAATTGAAACAGTTATTTCCATGATAGAAGCCCTTCCGACGGCGGACGAAATCGACGCAAAGATCATGGAATTTGAAGAAGCGGAAGATTATGAAGGCGAAGAAGCCTGGCTTACCGAAATTTATCAGCAGGTCGGAATGGCCTACAAATACTATATGGATCTTCCGGAAAATCACAGAAAATTTGTTACCAACAGCGAAAAGCTGATGGAACTTGAATATATCTGGTCCATGGCGGTTCTTATTGAAACGGAAATAGGAAAAACAGCTGAATACAGCGCCGGTATGTTTACATCTTCCGGACAGTATATTATCTATACACAAGGAGCTGACGGATATTACGCAATAAGCGGTTCCGGAGCGGCTGTTCCGATAAATATAACCGCCGACGGAGTTATTACGGCAAACATCAGCGATAAAAACGAGATTCTTTGGACTTTCGGCGGTTCCGGAAATGAATTTACAATAAGAAACGTTTCTTCCGGAAGATATCTGCATTCCTATTCAAACAACGGGACCGGAGTTACAACATCGGGAGAATACACAAGCTTTATTGAAGAAATTTCCGGCGGAGTTAAAATCCGCAGCAACACTGCCGATTATGCAATGCTTGATGAGGAAAACAAAACTTTCAGGCAAACCCAAAATCTTTCCGAAGCGGCGGTTTATAATTTCGGAACCAACAGTACAGGTGAAGAAGTTTATGTTTGGCTGGACGGAACATGGGGCGGACTTGAATATCTTTCCGGTTCCGAAAACAGCGTACATACTGTTGTTAAGGGAGGAAAGATAATTCTTCCGGAAGAATGGAAAACTCCGGACAGCTACCGCTACAAAGTCCGCGGCTGGTACGATATCATCGCAGAAAAATATTATCCGACCGGAGCAGAGGTTACGGTTGAAGAAAGTACGGTTTTCTATCCGGATTGGATTCCGTATTCCTATGATATAGGGCAATATAATGCCGAAGCTTCCAACACGGTAAGCACAAGCGAATTTGTTACAACAAAGGTTTTTGATTACAGTCCGTTCTATAACCTTCCGTATTCCAGCGCAAACGTAAATGTAAGCGCAAGCGGACATTCGGAAACCTGGACCCTTGACGAAACGAACAAACTTATTTTCCGCGATTGGAACCCGGGGGAACTTTCAAGCCCGAACAACGGAACAAGCGGAGTTAACGGATATACCGAAAGCGACGCAAACCAGGGACTTTGGAACGCGGATGTTGAAAATCTTATTTTCGGAACAGGAAACTCTTTTGATCCGGCAACCGGAACCGGCGTTATGGGAAAAACCTATCTTGGAACCGGCGATTTCCTTTTCCAATATTGCGACGACCCGGCTAACACCGAATATTACGGATATTATTATTACGATTCGGATTACCACGCGGCTTCGTACAACAGAAGCGCCCAAAGGTTCTATGTTTATGACTATCTTTCAAGCGCGGAGGGCGGCGGAAGCGAAGCTTTTCTTCCTCTCAACTCTCCTTACGTAAATACAAACGGAAGAACGGTAGAAACAAATACATATTCCGGAACGACCCATTATGAATATACCGGCGGAAACGGCGTTTCCTCGGAATACTGGTTCGGAATCCAGACCGACATCAAGTTCTATATTTCCAACAAACCCGGAGAAAAAGATTCCGACGGAAACAGCGTTAACCGCGGAGTTAACGGCGAGGAACTTGTTTTTGAATTTTCCGGCGACGACGACGTTTGGGTTTTTGTTGACGGAAAGCTTGTTCTTGATATAGGCGGTATCCACCAGGCTGTTGACGGTTCAATAAACTTTTCCACCGGCGAAGTTATCGTTGACGGAAGACAGCAGAACAGCGTGACATATCTTGAACCCGGCGAACATGTTCTTACTATGTATTATCTTGAACGAGGCGCGGGCGGTTCAAACTGCAAAGTTAAGTTCAACATCAGCACCCGGTATGGACTTAAACTCCAGAAAGAAGATGTTCTTACAAGAGATCTTCTTAACGGAGCGGCATTTACGGTTTTCAGCGATAAAGCTTGTACAAATAAAGTAAACCTTTGGAAAAGCCACGCAGATTATGAAGAAGGAAATCCTTCGCAAAGCGAATTTGTTGTTGAAAACGGATATACGTCTTTATGGGGTCTTGCGGCAGGCAACACTTACTATATAAAAGAAACAAAATATCCCGACAGCAATAGTTACGGCGTTGCAAACGGAATTATCGTTATAAAGATCAACAGCCAGGGCACGGCAACCTTTGACGTTATTCCGGATGAAGCTGCAGAAGGAAGCGATCTTTCCGGCGGTTTCACTGTTCACGGATATAAAATCGACGTTGAAAACCATGAAGTAAACCTTGTTGCAACAAACGCAAAAAAGGATTACGGCGACGAAGTCACTTCCGTTATGGTAAAGAAAAAATGGAACGACAGCCTTGACCATTCAAAAGATTCCGTAACGGTTTATATCCTTGCAAACGGTTTCCGAATCCAGGAAGCGGTACTCAACGAGGATAATGATTGGACTCACACATGGAAGAACCTTCCGCTTAAAGGCGAAAGCGAAAAAGAGGTTGTTTATACTGTTGAGGAAGGAACGGTTTCCGGATATTTCGGAACGGTAACAGAAATTACCGAATCCACCATTGAAAAAACGGAAATCACTTGGAAACAGACAACCTCAATTACAAGCGGAAAAACTTATCTCCTCAAAACCGGAAGCGGGTATCTTAAAGCCGAAAACGGCGAGCTTTCTTGGGAAACAAACGAATCTTCTGCAAAAAGTTCTGCCGGAACAAGGTGGGTAATAACCAAAGCAAACGGTTCAAACTATTATTTTACCAACGAACTTGGACAGAAGCTTTACTATTATACTTATTCTTACAACTGGTGGAACACCACAAGACAGTTCCGGGCGGACGACAACCCGGCAAGCAACACCGCTCTTGCTTTTTCAAGCAAAAGACTTAGCCACAGCGGTTATTACTTCACCGGAATTTCCGGCGGAAACGGAACAACGAGCAACAGTAACGCTTTGAGCATCGAGCTTTATGAAGAAGTACGGACGACCACCAATGAAACAATCGAACTTGACGGAAAGGGATTCCTTATTACGAACGAACCCATTACGGCTGAAAACAGCGTTTCCTTCAAGGTCAACAAAGTTTGGAACACAAACGGTTTTGTATCAAGTTCGGAGTACGAACAATATGTTGTAACCATGAAGCTTCTTGAAAACGGAAATGATTCCGGTATGAGCGCACAACTGATGCTTAAAAACGGCTGGACATATACCTTTACCGATCTTCCGAAAACCGACAGCGGAGGAAACCCCATTAATTATTCCATCGAAGAGGTTTTCTTCTCCGAAGATTGGAAAACCGAATACAGTGATATAACGCTTTCCGGAAATCAATATGAGGTAACCGTCACAAACGTATATCGGCTTCATTACGAACTTCCGCAAACCGGCGGAGGAGGAATTATTTCCAATATCATCGGCGGAATCCTTGCTCTCGGAGCAGGAACAGCCCTGATATACAGAACTCATAAAAAACGCAGAAAGGAGGACACTTCCTGAAGCGTAATAAAACAGTTTTAATAAAATTCGGAAATAAAACAAATCAAATCAAAAGAAAGGAATTTGTAAAAATGAAACTTACAAAAATCGCAAGTCTTGTACTTGCAATCATCATGGTTTTCTCCCTTGGAATCACTGCTTTTGCGGAAGAAACAGGTTCCATCACCATCAACAACGCAAGCACCGGCAATACCTATGAAATCTATAAGCTTCTCGACCTTGAAAGCTATAACTCCACAACCAAAGTTTATTCCTATAAAGTAAACACCGAATGGGAAGATTTCTTTGAAACTGACGACGCAAAAGCATATTTTACCGTTGACGGACAGGGATATGCAACCTGGACCAATGCTTCCGAAGACGAAACAACCGCGGCTGCTTTTGCAAAAATCGCTCTTGCATACGCAGAGGAAAAAGGTATTAATCCTGTAAAATCCACCAAAAACGACGGCGAATATGAGGTAGAAGGTTCCACCATCAAATTCAGCGATCTTGAACTCGGTTATTACCTTATTGACTCAACCATGGGCGCTCTTTGCGGCCTTACCACCACCAACCCCAACGCTTCCATCAATGCAAAGAACCGCGCTCCCATCATTACCAAACAGGTTCTTGAAGATTCCACCAACCAGTGGGGCATAGATAACACCGCAGACATCGGCCAGAAAATCGAATTCCGCATAACAATCGACGTACAGCCCGGTGCACAGAACTATGTTCTCCATGACGGAATGGCTGAAGGCCTTTCTTTCCTTGAATTTAAAGGCGTTGAACACATTTCTGGTGGCACCGCCCACACAGAAGCCGCGGAAAGCTATTCCGTTGTTACTGATGGCCTTGAAGACGGCTGCACTTTCGAAGTAAGATTTACCGAAAAATTCTGCAACGGCCTTAAAGCCAACGACAAAATCATCGTAAGCTATTATGCAAAACTCAACTCCAAGGCTGTTATCAACGGCGACGGAAACATCAACACCGCAAAACTTACCTTCGGTGATCCTAATGAGGAACACAAAACCGAACTTTCCTCAACCGTAACCAAAACTTTCGGCATTGATATCATCAAAACCGACAGCCAGAACACCCTTCTCGACGGCGCAGAATTCAAAATTTATGATGCGCCCAAAGACGGCAACGAAGTTAAGGTTGTTCTTATGGCTGACGGCGTTACCTACAGAAGAGCAGAAGAAGGCGAAGAAGGCGTTTCCATCGTAGTTAAAGACGGCCAGGTAAGAGTTGTCGGTCTTGACAACGGAAACTATTATCTTGAAGAAACCGTTTCTCCCAAAGGTTACAACAAACTTTCGGAACGCAAAGCTTTTACTATTTCCAACGGAAACCTTGACGCAATCTTCAACAGCGGCGTTTACTCCACCGGTTCCGGCGTTCACGTAGTAAACAAATCCGGCACCATGCTTCCCGAAACCGGCGGCATCGGTACCACCATGTTCTATGTTCTTGGCGGTGTTCTTGTTGCAGGATCCCTTGTTTTCCTCGTAACCAAAAAACGCATGGGCAACCATTAAAATTATTCAGTAATATTAATACATATTTAAAAGAGCCGCACAGCCGCCTTAGATAGGCGGCTGTGCGGCAAGGAGAGGTCTGCAATGAAGAACAAAACAAACTTATTGTTAATATTGATTCTTGTTGCAGGCTTGTCCTTGCTTCTCTATCCTTCTATCAGCGACTATTGGAACTCTTTTACCCAGACCGAGGTTATTGTTGACTATACAAAACAGATTAAAAACCTTGATGAGGAAAAATATGACAGGATTCTTTCCGAAGCAAGAGCATATAACGAAAAGCTTGTTGGAAGAACAAACCATTATGTTTTAGATGAAGAACAGGAAGCGGAATATGAAAAGCTCCTCGATATTTCCGGAATCGGAATTATGGGATATATCGAAATCCCGGCAATAAACTGCACACTTCCGATTTATCACGGAACGGAAGATTCCGTTTTGCAGATTGCGGTGGGTCATCTTGAATGGTCAAGCCTTCCTGTCGGCGGAAAAAGCACCCATTGCGTCCTTTCCGGACACAGGGGACTTCCTTCCGCAAAGCTTTTTACCGATCTTGATAAAGTTGTTGTCGGGGATATTTTTATTCTTCGTGTTCTTGACGAGGTTTTTACCTATGAGGTTGACAGCATTATGATTGTTGAACCCCACGAAACAGACAGTCTTTTAATCGAAAGAGAAAAGGATTACTGCACCCTTATAACCTGTACTCCCTATGCGATAAATACGCACAGAATTCTTGTTCGGGGCGAAAGGGTTGAAAATCCGGAAGAAGCAAAAAACATCCGGGTTGTTTCCGAAGCTGTACAGATCGAACCCCTTATCATTGCGCCGATGGTTGCGGTGCCAATTCTTCTTGCCTTGTTTGTTAAGATAATGATTCCGAAGAAAAAAAGCGGAGGTGATGATTATGACGAAAACTAAAAGATTTTTGGCTTTATTGCTTATGCTCATAATACTTTTCTGCGCTTCCACAAAGGCTTTTGCGGTTTCGGAAAAAATCGATCCGGAGCGGGAATCAAGCCTTGAAATAATCTTCCGCGAAGGAGAAAAAAATCTTTCCGGCGCGGAATTTTCGGTTTATCTTATTGCGAATATAACCGAAAACGGGGAATTTGTTGTTACAGAAGAATTCAGCGATTTTAATGTAAACATAACCGGAAAAAACGACGAAGCCTGGAGAGAACTTGCTTCTGCCCTTGAAGGTTTTGTTTATCAAAACGGTTCCGTTCCCGCGGCAAAGGGAAAAACGGATTCCGAGGGAATTTTAGCACTTGAGGGTTTAAAACCTGGGCTTTATCTCGTTGTAGGAAATCCTGTTTCAGTTGACGGGTACACCTATTTTGCGGAAACCGCGATTATACAGATTCCGGTTTTGGATAATGAGAAAAAAGTTTGGAATTATGACGTTTCCATAAAACCAAAGCACAGCTTTGTTCCGGATTTGGAGCCGGACAGCTTTATAACAAGAAAAGTTCTTAAAATCTGGAACGATAAAGGCTATGAATCCATCCGCCCGAAAGAGATTACCGTATATCTTTTCTGCGACGGAAAAATTTACGATACTGTAATTCTTAATAAAGACAACAACTGGCGATATACATGGGAAAAACTTGAGGAAGGACATCAATGGCTTGTTTCGGAAAAAATTCCGGAAGGATATACCGTACGAATTACAAAGGAAGGAATAACTTTTGTAATCGAAAACAGTATTGAAAAACAAAAACCTCCGGAAGAACCAAAGCCTCCGGAAAAACCGGAACCACCGAAAGATCCGGATGGACCGAAACTTCCCCAGACCGGTCAGCTTTGGTGGCCTGTTCCTGCGCTTTTCGTAACGGGGCTTCTTTTTGTTGCCGCGGGAATTTTCAGAAGAAGAGGCGGCTATGAAAAATAAAAGAGGAACCGGATTTATTATAATAGGATTGATTTTAATCCTTTCCGCCGCAGGTCTTTCGGTTTATAACATAATCGAAGGAAAAAACGCGAAAAGTTTTTCGGAAGAAGCGGTCGGATTTCTTGAACAGCAGATAGTTGTTAAAGAAGATTTTGAAACATTCGAAAATGCCGCGGAAAAGGAGATTCCGGATTATATTCTTAACCCGGAAATGGAGATGCCGGAAACGGAAATCGAGGGAATAAGGTATATCGGAACTCTGGAAATTCCAAGAATCGGAATAAAACTTCCGGTTATAAACGAATGGAGCTATCCGAATCTTAAAATTGCTCCCTGCCGTTATTTTGGCTCTGTCTATCTTGATAATATGGTAATTGCGGCGCATAACTATAAATCACATTTCCGGGATATTGAAAATCTTTCCGCCGGGGATGAGGTTGTTTTTACAGATATGGACGGAAACAGGTTCTTTTATTCCGTTGCCGCAGCGGAAGTGCTTCCGCCGGAAGCGGTTGAGGAAATGACAAGCGGATGGGATCTTACCCTTTTTACCTGTAATCCGGCAGGAACTTTTCGTGTTGCAATAAGATGCGACCGCAATCAATAACAGCGAAAAGGCAAAAAGCCGATATTAAGAGTGAAAGGCCAATTGATTATGGTGCTCAAGTGCCGCAGCCGCCATCCCGGGTGCCGTGCTCATTTTGAGCACGCTAAACATATTATTTCCATGTTACTCTGCAGCGGCGGGTTGACTCCGCCACAGTGAAAAAATTAAAGAATAAGCCGCCTGACCAACATTTGCTGGTCAGGCGGCTTATTTGTTTTGCAGCAAAAAGAAACCGGGAAAAGCTTGCAAAGCGCGCCCGGCAGGCAAAACAGGAAAACAGATGAAAAAAGTTTTTTTAAAGCCGCAAATATTATTTTTTGTTGTGATATAATATCTTTCATGGTAAAATATATATAAGAAAAAACGCGCAAAACCGCAGAACGAAAGGAAAAAAGAATGTACAGAGTAGCAGAGAAAAAAGCACTTAATTCGGATACATTTTTATATCGCATTGAAGCGCCGCTTATTGCAAAAAAAGCCAAAGCGGGCCAGTTTGTGATTTTGCGTGTTTCGGAAGGCGGAGAAAGAATTCCCCTTACAATTTCGGATGCGGACAGGGAAAAAGGATTTGTTGCGATTGTTTTCAGGATTGTGGGCAAGACGACCGCGCTGCTTTCAAAGGTACCCGAAGGGGGATATATAAGTGATTTTGCGGGGCCTTTGGGAAAACCTTCGGATTTGGAAGGAATTAAAAAAGCCTGTGTCGTATGCGGGGGAACCGGCGCGGCCATTGCTTTTCCGCTTGTGAAAGCGATTTATGAATCGGGTGCAAAGGCGGACGTTGTTGCGGGGTTCCGGGGAAAAGATTTTGTAATTCTTGAAGAGGAATTTTGTAAAAATTCGGACAGATTTTTTCTTTGCACTGACGACGGTTCCAAAGGAGAAAAGGCGTTTGTTACCGAAAAACTTCGGGAACTTCTTGGGGGCGGAGAAAAATATGACAAAATCTTCGTAATAGGGCCGATCCCCATGATGAAAGCGGTTTGCGAAATTACAAGAGAGCCGAAGATAAAGACCGTTGTTTCGATGAACAGCATTATGCTTGACGGAACGGGAATGTGCGGGGCCTGCAGACTTACCGTTGGCGGAAAGACAAAATTTGCGTGTGTTGACGGGCCGGAATTTGACGGACATCTTGTCGATTTTGATGAAGCAGAAAAAAGAAGTGCAATTTACCGCAAAGAGGAAAAAGAATCTTTTGAAAAACACAGCTGCCGTTTGCTTGGGGGTACAAAATGATGGAATTCAATATGTCGCCTTTAAAAGTGAAGATTCCGGAACAGGACCCGAAAACCAGAAGCGAAAATTTCGGCGAGGTTTCTTTGGGATACACTCCGGAGATGGCCGCGGAAGAGGCAAGGAGATGTCTTAACTGTAAAAATCCTCTTTGTGTAAAAGGATGTCCGGTGAACGTTGATATTCCTTCTTTTATTGAAAAAATAAAGGAAGGGGATTTTTTGGAAGCTTATGGGATAATTTGCAAAACAAATTCGCTTCCGGCGGTTTGCGGAAGAGTTTGCCCCCAGGAAAACCAATGCGAGGGGCGATGTGTTCGCGGAAAAAAAGGCGAGCCGGTTGGAATCGGAAGGCTTGAACGTTTTTGCGCTGATTATGCAACCAGCCAAAAAGATATAATAAAGGCAGAAAAAACCGAAAAAAACGGAAAGCGCGTTGCGGTTATCGGAAGCGGACCCGGAGGACTCAGCGCAGCTGGAGATCTTATTAAACTTGGATATGAGGTTACGGTTTTTGAAGCGCTGCATCAGCCGGGCGGAGTTTTGTCATACGGAATTCCGGAATTCAGGCTTCCGAAAGAGATTGTTAAAAAAGAGATCAAAACGCTTGAAAATCAAGGAGTAAAAATAGAATGCAATATGGTTATAGGAAAGATCCTTACCATAGATGAGCTTAAAAACGAACTTGGATTTGATGCGGTTTATATCGGAAGCGGCGCGGGACTTCCGGTTTTTATGGGGATTTCCGGGGAAAATCTTAACGGGGTTTACAGCGCGAACGAATTTCTTACAAGGATAAACCTTATGAAGGCTTTTGATTTTCCGAACACCGACACGCCGATAAAAATCGGGAATCGGGCGGTAATTATAGGCGGCGGAAACGTTGCGATGGATGCCGCAAGATGCGCAAAGCGCCTTGGGGCAAAAGAAACTTTTATTCTGTACCGCAGAAGCGAAAAAGAGATGCCCGCAAGGGAAGAAGAGATCCGCCACGCAAAAGAGGAAGGCGTTATAATAAAGGAATTTGTGAACCCGAAAGAGATAATCGGCGACGAAAAAGGTTGCGTAAGAAAAATCCGCTGCGTAAAAATGGGACAGGGAGAACCGGATTCTTCCGGAAGGCCAAGACCTGTTGAAATTGAAAACAGCAGTTTTGAAATTGAGGCAGACACGGTCGTTGTTGCAGTCGGAAGTTCGCCGAACCCGCTTGTTTCTTCATCGACCCCGGGGCTTTTAAGCGACGAAAGGGGAAGGATCGTTGTTGAGGAAAAAACCGGAAAGACAAACCTTGAAGGGGTTTATGCCGGCGGTGACGCGGTTACCGGGGCGGCAACGGTTATTCTTGCGATGGGAGCAGGAAAAAAAGCCGCTGCGGCTATCCATAAATATTTAAGCGGGATTGAAAACTAAAAAAAAGAAGGAGGCGAAAGCCTCCTTCTTTTTTTTAGTTTATGCGGATTTTTTTGATGAAGTCTTTGTAAAACACAACGCATTCGCCGACGTTTTCGAGAGAGATACATTCGTTTGCTCCGTGGATCGAGGCAAATTGGGATTTGCTGAGGTCGATGGGAGCAAAGCGAAGGATGTTATCCGCAACGTCGGTGAGCCTTCTTGCATCGGTTCCGGCGGTCAGCAGAAAAGGAGCCACGGCAACATCCGGAAAGTTTTCACGGATGAGTTTTTCGGTTTCCGAAAAAGCCTTTTTTCTGAAATCGGTGGGTTTGCAGTAATCGCGGAGAGTTTCTTCAATTTCAATCCCGTATTTTTCGGCAATCTTTTTTATTTTTTCAAGACCGCGGTAAAGGTCATCTTCCCTTATGCAGCGAAGATACATCGTTGCTTCCGCTTCTTTTGTTTTTGCGGCGGAATCACTTTCGGATACGGTGCGGATTTCGGTAAAGGAAACGGAAGTTTTCAGCATGGCGCTTGCGGCGGGGATTTTTGACATTATTTTTTTAATCAAAGGAGAAAAAACGGAAACATTTCCGAAAAGGAAGTTCATAGGGAAGGACATATAGGGAACATGGCGTTCAAAGGTTGCGCGCACTTCCGGAGAAAAATCTGCCTTATAAATTTTTTCGCTGTTTTTAAGAACTTCGGAAATAAAAAGGCTTATCCGTTCCGCGGGGGTGGATTTTGCTTTTGAAAAACTTCCGTGGCCGCTTTGCTTTTTAGAAACGGTTTTGCAGCGGAAAAGGTGGCGGCTTTTTTCGTGGACGGCGACGACGGCGCTTTTGCATTTTACTCCGGGGATCATCCCTTCGGTTATGGCGCCGCCTTCATCAAGGACAACGCTGAAATTAATATTGTTCTTTTTGAAATATTCCGCAGCAAGGACCATTCCGTCTCCGCTGCATTCTTCGTTGTTCGAGGAACCGATATAGAGATTTATTCCGGGGAAATCATAACCTTCGGAAAGAAGTTCTTCAAGGGCCATAAGTTCCGCAAAAAGAGGGGTTTTTGTGTCGATTGTTCCTCGGCCGAAAAGGTAACCTTCTTTTTCGGAAGGAGAAAAGGGTTCGGTTTCCCAGCCTTCGCATCCATCCACAACGTCATGGTGGGACATTAAAAGAATGTTTTCGACGGCGTTTTTTCCTTCGATTATGTAGAAGAAACAGCCGCTTCCGAAAACGAGTTTTTTTGCTTTTTTAATAATATTGGGGAAAGATTCTTCGATTACGGAATAGAATTTTTTAAATTCGGCGCTGTTTTCTCCGTTTTCGGCAAAAACGGTTTTGCATGAAATCATTTTTGAAAGAACGGAGGAATAACCCCGGATTTTTTCCGGAGAAGCGTTTTTGCGTTCGGATTTTGGGGCGGCAGCTTGTTTTTTCATAATAATCACCTTTGCTTTTTTTGGGGGGAAAAATCAGATCATTTCGCAATCGAAAATCAGGGATTTTCCGGCTTTTATTTTAAGGGTTATTCCGCCGTTTTTGTTTTCGGAATATTCAAGAGGGGCGTTCAAAAATTCGGTTTTGGGGCGTTTTGCTCCCACAAGGGAAAGAGGAAGCTCAATTTCGGTATCCTTTTCTTCGCCGGAAATTACGCCGATTATCACTTCGTCATCGATAAAGCGGGCGATTGCAAAGGTTCTTCCTTCTGCGTAAAGAAATTTTATTCCACCATGGCGGAGAGATTTTTTTTCGTTTCGAAGGGAAATAAGCGTTTTATGAAGGCGATAGTTTTCGGTGTTTTTAAAATCGGTGTTCCAGGGCATTGGATAGCGGCAGCCTTCCGTTGTATCCGGGAGCCCTTTTGCGGCGGCTTCGTCGCCATAATATACGGATGGTGTTCCGATAAGGATGAACTGGAAGATAAGCGTTCCGCGCAGATTATCAAGGGAACCGAAGGGACCGTTATGGAAGCGGCCGACGTCGTGGCTGTCGAAAAGGTTGAACTGGTTTTCCCAAAGGGGGAAGGGGATTTTTGCAAGGTGCTGCATTACGCGGTTTTCGACATCTTTTGCGGTCATTTTATAACGGATATTGCGGAGGATATGGTTGCGGTTCATAAAAAGATCCGGTTCGCCGAAGAAAGCGCGAATTACCCTTCCGCAGCCGTAATAGTTCATTGGGGAATCCCACTGGTCGCCCTGGAGATGTTCGTAACAATCGCCCCAATCTTCCGCAAGGATATAGGCATCCGGGTTTTCGGATTTTATTGCGGAGCAGATTTCCGGCCAAAGTTCTTTATCAAGCTGGGTTTTTCCGTTTCTTGCAAAGACATCGGCCACATCGAAGCGCCAGCCATCAATATTATAGGGAGGGCGGAGCCATTTTTTAAGGACGGAATCCTTTGCGCGGTAAATTTTATCCCGAAGAGAGGAGGAGGTGTAGTTGAGAGTGGGCATGGTTTCAACATTGAACCAGCCGAGATAGCTGTTGTTTTCTCCGAAAAAATAATATCCGCGTTCTTCGGATTCGGGGTTATTGTATGCTCCGGTTTCCTTACCGAACCAGATGCAGTCGCGGTTGAACCATTTGTGGTCAACGCCGGTGTGGTTGATAGAAATATCGAGAATGAGCTTCATATTGTTTTTATGAAGTTCGGCGCTTAATTTTTCAAGGGATTCGTCGCCGCCGAAATGGGGATCCACATGGAAATAATCGATGCAGTCATATTTATGTACGGAAGGAGCGGCGAAAATCGGGTTGAGATAAATTGCGTTTACGCCGAGTTCTTTAAGATAGGGAATCTTTTGGATTATTCCTTCAAGGTCGCCGCCGTAAAAATCGAGGCAATGAGCATGCTCGTAATTTTTAGGAGGTTCTTCCCAATTTTCGATTTTTACTGCGGAGAAGCCGTTTTGGGTATATTCGCCGGTTTTTACGTCGTTTTCCGGGTTTCCGTTGCAAAAACGCTCTGGGAAAATTTGGTAGAATACGGAATTTTTTACCCATTCGGGCTGTTTATATCCGGCAAGGACGACAAAATCATAAACATGGTCGGGGATATAGGTTGTTACGCCGCGCTGGGTATAGTAATAAATTGTATCTTCGGTTACGATATAAAATTGATAGCGAAGGCTTTTTTCGGTTATTTCAAGGGGAACTTCGTAATAGACCAACCCGTGCTCGGTTTTGAGCAAGGACATTTCCTCATAATGCTCAGAACCGTTTGGAAAAGAAAGAATGAGCACATATTTTACCGGAGCAGTTTCGGAAAGGCGAAGACGGATTTTTACGGTATCGCCGATTTTTGGAGAGGGATCGCTTATAAAATTTTTTGTGCCGTCGCTGTGGATACTTTTAAGCCAATTTTCCATTGTTACAAAAACCGCCTTTTAAAAAGTTTTATGAAACAATTAAAGCATATTCAAAAGAAATTGGCAAGGGAATATTTATTCTTCAAATTCCGCCTTATGTTCCATGAAAAAATCGTAATACATCCTTACGTTTGGAAGATCGGTCCATTTTTTGGTGCGGACGGGTTTTGAATCCAGGTCGTATATTTTTGCTTCGGGGATCGAAAGAAAAATTGGCGAATGGCTTGCGATTATGAACTGGCAGCCGAAAAATCTTGCGGAATCCGAAACGTATTCCATAAGTTCTTTTTGAAGCGGAAGAGAAAGACTGTTTTCCGGTTCGTCAAGAAGATAGACCGCATCGGAAATTATCCGGTCGGTGAAAAACTTAAGGGCGCTTTCGCCGTTTGAAAACATATCGATATTTTTAACAAGGCGCTTGTTTACGAAATTTGAAGCGTTGTTGCGCTTGCGTTTTGCATCCACAACTTCCTTCATTTTTTCATAATCTTCCATTCCGCCAAAGCGATATGGGGTACATCTTTTGTCGGTAAATTCATCGAAAAGTTCGAGCCGGCGTTTATCGATTCCGTTATTAAGACAGCGGACGTTTAGAAGATAATCAAAAACATCGTCGCTTGTTAAAATCTGGCTGTTTTGGGGAATTTCCGAAAGGGACCACATGCGGCAATATTCGAGATATTTTTCAAAAAAAGCTCCGCTGGAAAAGGGAGAATGGCGGGTTATTCCCGCGGATTCCGCAATTAGATTGAGAACGGTTGATTTTCCGGAACCGTTTCCGCCATAGAAAATCGTTACCGGGGAAAAATCTATTCGCTCAAGGCCTTTTTCCGGAAAAATTTTGAAAGGATAGTATCCGCTGTAGCAGGTTCGGCGCTGGTACGAGATGAAATTAATTTCATCAAATTCGGAAGCAAATTCGAAGGAATTTATATAAATTGACATTAAAAAAACACCGCCTTTCTCTGCTTTTAATTAAAGCACAAAAAAGCGGTGTTTCAACCTTTTGGGAAATTGATGGTGCGCTTTTGGCGGACAAAAACGCACCAAAAGATTATTTATCCATTCCGCAGGGGAAAGAAGATTCGATAAGGGCTTTGTCGTTCATAACCGCATCATAGAAACGGAAACCGCCGGCGAAATTATAGGCGGTGAAGCCATTTCCTTCAAGGATACGGCTTGCGATATAGCTTCTTAAACCGCTCTGGCAGATCACGTAAACGGGTTTTCCGGGTTCGATTTCGGAAAGACGTTCGCGAAGTTCATCAACGGGGATGTTTTTAAAACCTTCGATATGGCCGCGGTTATATTCGCCGACGGTCCGGGTATCAAGGAGGGTGCAGGCGGTTTTCGGAAGTTTTTCAAGATCGTGAATGAACCACTGTTTAAGGGTTCCGTTTGCTACGTTGTCTATCATAAATCCTGCCATATTGACCGGATCTTTTGCGGAAGAATAGGGCGGAGCGTATGAAAGTTCAAGCTCCTTGAGTTCGGTCGCCTTCATTTTTGCCTTCATAGCGGTTGCGATAACGTCGATTCGTTTATCAACGCCGTCATAACCGATAATTTGCGCGCCGAGAATGCGGAAGTTTTTTTTCTCGAAAAGGACCTTAATTGTCATAACTTTTCCGCCGGGATAATAACCCGCATGGCTCATTGGAGAAAGGATTACCTTATCAAAATCGATTCCTGCAGATTTTGCAGTTTTTTCATTTATTCCCACAGAGGCCGCGGTAAGGGAGAAAATTTTTATTACCGAAGTTCCGAGAGCACCGTTATAATTACTGCCTTTGATTTTGCAGATATTATCCGCGGCAATTCTTGCCTGTTTATTTGCCGGGCCCGCAAGGGAAACGAGAGAATCCTCCCCGGTCACGGAATTTTTAACCTGCACTGCGTCGCCGACGGCATAGATATCGGGGACGGAGGTTTCCATTTTTTCGTTTACTATAATGCTTCCGCGGATTCCGGTGCGGAGTCCCGCTTTTTTTGCAAGAGGGGTATCCGGAGAAACTCCGATTGCAAGTGCAGCCATATCCGCATGGATTTTTCCGCCTTTAAGGAGAATATCGATTCCGTTTTCGGTTTCGAAAAAACCTTCGACAGACGAACCGAGAATAAGATTTATTCCGTTTTTGCGGATTTCGGAATGGATAAAGGCGGCCATATCTGAATCGAAGGGAGAAAGAAGTTGTTTTGCGCCTTCGATAAGGGTGACTTCCATTCCGAGGTTTTTGAGATTTTCCGCAAGTTCGACCCCGACAAAACCGCCGCCGATTACTGCCGCGGATTTTGGTTTTTCGGAATTTGCAAAATCTTTTATGCGAAAAGTGTCTTCGACTGTACGGAGAGTAAAAATCTTTTTTGAATTTACTCCGGGTATTTGGGGAACAACGGGTTTTGCCCCGGGAGCGAGAATAAGTTTGTCGTAATTTTCGCTGAAGATATTTCCGTTTTCAAGATTTTTTACGGAAACGGTTTTTGCGTTTGGGTTTATGTCGATAACTTCGTGGCGGGTTTTCATTTCCACCCGGAAACGGCGGAGAAAACTTTCCGGAGTTTGGAGAGTGAGTTCGGAAGGATCGGTGATAACGTCGCCGATATAATAGGGAAGTCCGCAGTTTGCATAGGAAACGTATCTGCTTCGCTCGAAAACCTTTATCTCCGCTTTTTCATCAAGGCGGCGGATTCTTGCGGCGGCGGTGGCTCCGCCGGCAACTCCGCCGACAATTATAACTTTCATAATTTTTCTCTCCTTCCGGATAAATTTACAAATTTATATTACACCATAAATCAAAGAATCGCAAGTATGCTTGCTTTTATTCCGGTTTCGATGGTGCGGGAGATTATTTTTCCGTTTTTAAAAAGAGCCATTGACGGGACGTGTTTTATATTAAGCTCTGCGGAAAGTTCCGGGGAATCGTGGGCGTTCATACGGACCACCTTTATATCTTCCCTTTCGGAAGCAATTTCCTCTGCAAGATTTTTTGAATTTCTTCCGGACCAGGGAACCCAAATATCCAGAAGGACGGGTTTTTCGGATTCAAGAACTTCTTTTTTAAAGCTGTGTTTATTTATATTGATAACGGACATTGATGAGTCCTCCTTTGCTGTTAATTTGATTATATTATATCCGGAGCGGGAAGATTTTTCCGTGATTTTGTCACAATGCGAAAAAATTTTATTTTATTGCAAAATCCGGCGCAAAAGGTTATTATATAGTCATAATATGGCTTTCCGGGGGCGGATTTTTTATGCTTTGCAAAAAAATTGAAAAAGATTTTTTGGATATTCTTGAGGAAGAACTTATTCCGGCGATGGGATGTACCGAACCAATTGCGCTTGCTTTTGCTGCGGCAAAAGCAAAAGAGGTTCTTGGAAAAGATCCGGAGAAAATTGTTGCGGAATGCAGCGGAAATATGATAAAAAACGTACGCTGCGTAAGTATTCCGAATTCCGGAGGAATGACGGGAATTGAAGCCGCCTGTGTTCTCGGCGCGCTTTGCGGAGATGTTTCAAGGGAGATGGAAGTTCTTGAAGCGGTTACCCCGGAAGGACTTGAAAAGTCGGTTCGGTTCATTGAAAACGGAAATTGCGCTGTGGAATATCTTGAATCGCCGATTCCGCTTCATTTTATAATTCGGCTTGAAAACGGAGAGGATTTTTCGGAAGTTGAGGTTCGGCACAGCCACACCAATATTACAAGAATTTCGAAAAACGGAGAAAATATTTTCGGAAAAGAGGATATCGGAGAGATGGTCGCTTTTTCCGAAAGAGGAAAACTTTCTGTTGAAAATATTTTTGCTTTTGCAAACGAAGTTGAACTTTCGAAAATAGAAAAATTTGCAAAGCGCCAGATTGAATGCAACATGGCAATTGCAAATGTTGGAATGGAAGGGAATTTTGGAATCGGCATCGGAAAAGAGATGCTTGAAATGAACCCGGATTCCATTTTTACAAAAATGAAAGCTTTTGCGGCCGCAGGTTCCGAAGCGAGAATGTGCGGATGCAATATGCCGGTAATAATCACTTCCGGAAGCGGGAACCAGGGAATTGCTTCTTCCGTTCCGGTTATTGTTTACGCAAGGGAGAAAAATATTCCGGAAGAAAAAATGTTCCGTGCGCTTGCTTTTTCAAGCCTTCTTACGGTTTTTCAGAAAGAATATATCGGAAAACTTTCGGCCTTTTGCGGGGCAGTTTCCGCTTCCTGTGCGGCGGGCGCAGCCATTACATATATCGACGGCGGAACGGTTGAACAGGTAAAAGACACCATTGACAACACCCTTGCGGATATTCCGGGAATTATCTGCGACGGGGCAAAATCTTCCTGCGCGGCAAAAATTGCTTCCGCCCTTGATGCGGCGCTTTTTGCCCACGTTCTTGCAATGAAGGGAAAGGTTTATGAGGCTAACACCGGAATTATTCAGAGCGACGCGGGGAAAACTATCCGAAGCGTAGGACATATCGGAAAAGTCGGAATGAAACAGACGGATTCGGAAATTGTTAAGATGATGATAGAAAAATAAGCATAAAAAAGCACCCTTCCGGGTGCTTTTTTATGCTTAATATTTTTGGCGGCATTCCACAACTTTTCCGAAAATTCGGACCGGAAGATTTTCAACTTCGTCTTTGGAATAGAAAATCGGTTCAAAGGAAGGGTTGAAAGGCTGGAGAAGGATTCCGTTGCTTTGGAACTGGATTTTTTTTACGGTCGCTTCGGAACCATCGACCATCACGACGGCGATTTCGCCATGTTCGACGGAACTTTGGACCCTTACGATGACGACGTCACCATCATACATTCTGGGTTCCATGCTGCTGCCCTGGATCCTTAAAGCTACATAATCGCCGGATGCGGCCATTTCGGAAGAAATTTCCTCATAATCGAGGATGTTTTCAATTGCGGTTATGGGGATCCCGGCGGCAACTTTTCCGAGGACGGGGATTTTTGTTCCGGACAGGGGATTTTTATTTTCTTCAAAAGCGTTATCTTTTCCGAGAAGGGTGTTCATATTTACGGAAAAGAGATTTGAGATTTTTTCGAGAGTTTCAAAATCCGGTTCGCGTTGGCCGCGTTCGTACATTCCAACGGTGCTTGGGGCAAGGCCGAGCTTTTTACCGAGTTCGGCTTGGGTAAGGCGGTTATCTTTTCGAAGATTTTTGAAGACTGTACAGAATTCGGACATTTATGAAAACTCCTTTTGCAAATGATTTCAACGGAATAATACCACAAAGCGTGAAGAATGTCAAGCGTTGGTGCGAAAATGTCACACATAACGTGTTGACTTTTCGCATTGCAAGTGGTATAGTACAAATCGCACAAGATGTGTTGTTTGTTTTTGAAGCGTCCAGGGTTTAAACGAAACCGGGCAGAAAAAAGAAAATGTGCCGACAGCGTTTTTTTGTTTAAATCAAGGGCGGAATACGGATGCATTTTACAGAAAAGGGATTCCTTCCGGCGAATTACCGGGGTTTTCAGGCAGGAACAGCTTTTGTTCATATTATTGGGAGCATTTTTTGGAGAGGTATTCATAAAAAATAATAACACGAATTGTGCAAATATTTCGATTCCGAAAAGGAAGTGGTTTTGTTTGAAAAAGATTCTTTAGATGAAAGGGAGGCGTTTTTTTGCAGCTTGAAGGGAAAATGGAAAGGTTTTGTGAAGAATACATCGTTGATTATCATCCGGTAAGGGCTGCGCTTCGGGCGGGATATTCAAAAACGAGCGCGGGAACATACAGCTATTCTTTGCTGAAAAAAGAAAAGGTAATCGGGCGGATATGCGAGCTTCAGGAAGAATATATCAGAAAAAATCTTCTTGACGACAGAAACAGAGTTATCAAGGAGCTTTGGGAGATGTATTCAAGGGCGGTTCAGGCGAAGCCGGTTACTGTTTGGGATAAAGAAACCAAGGAATACGTTGAAACGGGGGAATATCAGTTCGACGATAAGGTTGCCATGAAATGTCTTGAATTCATTGCGAAAATCGGCGGGATGCTTTCGGAAAAAGACACCGAAAAAAGCAAAGGCAAGGAAAATTTTGAAATTGTTCTGAGGGTTGAAGAAAATGAAAACTGAGATCCTTCTTTACCCGAAACAAAAACAGTTCATCGATTCAACGGAAAAGGCTGACGAAGTTCTTTACGGAGGGGCGGCCGGCGGCGGAAAAAGTTATGGCCAGCTTTGCGATGCACTTATCTATGCGGTGAATTATCCGAAAAGCAGGCAGCTTATTCTTCGAAGGACCCTTCCGGAACTTGAAAAAAGCCTTATAAGGGTTTCGCTCGGGCTGTTTCCGAAGGAAATTTATAAATATTCGGAATCCAGACACACAGGGGAATTTGTTAACGGAAGCATTATTGATTTTGGATACTGCGACAGCGAAACGGACGTTTATCGATATCAGTCCGCAGAATATGACGTTATCCGATTCGATGAACTCACCCATTTTACCGAACAGATGTATCTTTATCTTATGAGCCGTCTTAGGGGAACTTCGGATTTTCCGAGAGCAATGAAAAGTTCCACAAACCCGGGTGGGATCGGCCACAGCTGGGTTAAAGGAAGATTTATTGATATCGGGGAACCGGGGAAGATCCATGAAATCAAAGGCTGCAAAAGGCTTTTTATTCCGGCGACGGTTTTTGAAAACAAAGCTTTAATGAGAAACGACCCGGACTATGTAAAAAGGCTTAAAAATCTTTCGGAAAAGGACCGCCGCCAGCTTTTGGACGGAGATTGGGACACGAACGAAGGGCAGTATTTTTCCGAATGGCGGAGGGAACTTCATGTTTGCGAACCTTTTGTAATTCCGAAGGATTGGCGAAGATATTTTGCCATGGACTATGGGCTTGATATGCTGGCCGGTTACTGGATCGCGGTGGATCCTTTTGAAAACGCATACGTTTACAGGGAGATTTATCAAAGCGGACTTATTATCAGCGAGGCGGCAAAAGCGATTCTTGAACTGCAGGGGAACGATGTTCCGGAAATTTATATTGCGCCGCCGGATATGTGGAACAGAAGGCAGGACACCGGAAAAAGCGTTGCGGAACTTTTTTTGGATTTTGGTATTCCGCTTTTCAAGGCGAGCAACGACCGGGTTCAGGGTTGGTATTGCCTTAAGGAATGGCTGCATCCGCGGACCGATGAATTCGGAGAAAAAAAGCCGAAACTCAGGATTTTTGCAAACTGTACGGAGGTTATAAGAACGCTTCCGTCGCTTGTTTTTGACAGCAGAAATCCAAACGACGTGGGTGACAGGGTGCATGAATACACACATGCGGCGGATGCGCTGCGCTATTGGGCTTCGGCAAGGCCTATGTTTTCAAAAGCGGCGGAAGAGGAAGATGAATTTGAAAATGAAATGGAAAACTTTTTGATTTACGGAATTTGAAAGGAAAGGAGAATGGTATGAAAAAGAAAAACAGGGATGAACTTATCATGCAGGAACTTCTTGAAGGATATCTTGAGGACGTTAACGAAGTTCCTTCGGAAGATTTTTTCGTCGAAGAGGAATTTGAGCACGGCGAAAACGAACCCGAGCACGAAAACACCGGCGAAAACGACCGGAAGCTGAAAGCGATTTTTGAATTTGCAAACGCTATTGGCGAAGACCCGGGAAAAATTGCGGACGTTTTTATCAAGGGCATGGAATATGACGAACTTAACAAAAAATTCGGAAAAGCAAGAGAGGACACCGAAGTTTTTGAAAAGCTTGCGGTGCTTAGAGGAATCAGCCCCGAGGAAATGAAAAACGAAATCATCTGGGCACTTGAAAAAGCAACCATTGAAAAGACCGTTGATGAAATTATTGAAGAGAACCCCGGAATGAACAGGGAAACAGCAAGGGAACTTGCGAATTTTCGCCTTGGGATGAAAAGAAAGGCGGAAGACGAAAACGAAGAGGACAAAAGCGAGGAGATGCTTTTGGAACTTGAAAAATTTCTTGAACTTCATTCTGCGGAGAACATCCATTATATTGACGGAAAAGTTGTTGAAGAATGGGAAAAGGGGATCCCTCTTGAGGCTGCATTCGAAAAATTTTGTCTTCTTAAAGAAAAAAACAAACTTGCGGAAGAAATTGAAAAACTCAGGGCAGATTGCATTAAGGAAGCCCAGAAAAAATATGCGAAGGAATTCGGACCCGGTTCCGCAACTTCCGCCGCAGGCACCAGCGGAACGGACGATTTTATTGTGGGACTTTTTAAAGAATATTGATTGCAGGCTGAACGGGGTTACAATCCCTCCGTCGCCTGCGGCGACACATCCCTTTACACAAGGGAGGCTTGATATGAAAGGAGAATTATTTAATTATGGCAGTTAATCTTGCAAGCAAATATGCAAAGGAACTTGCGCAGGCGTTTACCCAGAAATCTTATGTTGACGGTATTGCCTGTAAGGACTATGAATTTACCGGTGTAAAAAATCTTAAGGTTTACACCGCGGTTTCCCAGGAGCTGAACGATTACAAACGCAGCGGCACCAACCGTTACGGAGAACCCAAGGAAGCACAGGACACCGTTCAGGACATGATTGTTGAGAGGGATCGTTCCTTCTCCATCACCGTTGACAAGGGAAACAACGCCGAACAGATGGGCGCGAAGGAAGCTTCCAAAATTCTTAACATTGAAATGAGCGAACAGGCAATTCCTGAAATGGACAAATATGCTCTTCGCAAATTTATCGATTATGCCGGCACCGTTGAAGCTGTTGCAGAAGAACCCACCGAGGACACCATTGTAAAACTTATTTCCGACGGCATGGTAAAAATGGGCAACAAAAAAGTTCCCGCAGAGGGCAGATATATCTTTATCGGCTGGAGCTGGTTCGGTATGCTTCGACTTTCCAAACAGTTTATCGGTGTTGAAGCTCTTGCAAAAGAGGCGCTTGTCAAAGGCGCTGTGGGTACTTTTATGGGCGCACAGGTTGTTACTGTTCCGGACGATTACCTTATGAAAGGCGAAAACAAGGCATATTTCCTTATTGTTTACAGAAATTCCGTTCTTCAGCCGAAAAAGGTTCAGGATTATTTTGTTAAAGAGAACCCCGCCGGCATCAACGGCGCCCTTATTGAAGGCAGATTTATTTATGATGCGTTCGTAATCGGCGCAAAATGCGACGGCGTTTATGCAGCGGTTGAAGGTGATAAAGTTCAGGAAGAACCGGTTTTCAGCCTTTCGGGCAAAAATCTTGTTGTAACTTCCGAAGGCGCAGGCAAGATCCGCGTTACTACCGACGGTACCGACCCCAGATTCAGCGATACTGCGGTTGAAACAACTTCCGGCGGAAGTGTTGCTCTTGCGGCTGGTACTTACACCGCAAAGGCCGTTGCTTTCAGCGACGAACTTTTCACTTCCGCGGTTGCGGTTGACGAAGAGAGAACCGTTGTATGATATATATTTTCCGGCGGGAATTTCCCGCCGGAAAATATATCTTTAAGGAAAGGAGAATGATTAATGGCAAAAACAGAATTTATTGATCTGATATCGGATTTTGCGGCTGAATATTACAAAAACCGGGGAGAGAATCCTTATCAGAACAATGGTCAGACCGGCGGAACACAAAACGGAGCGGGCTCCTTTTCTCCGGTGATCGGAGGTTCGGTAAATTCGGGTATTTCCGGCGCGGAGAAAAAAGCGGAAATTTCGATTGAGGAACTCCGGAACAAATATTCCGAAAGAACAAGGGCTCAGTATGAGCAGAAAGCAAAAAAACTCCGTGCGGAAAGGGACGAGGCTCTTCGTGAAAACTGGGTTCTTCAGCAGCAGGCGGAGGCGGCGCTTCCGGAACAGCTTGCGGCGGCGGGACTTAACGGAGGAGCGGCCGAAACTACCCTTGCGGCGCTTAAAGCAAGATATCAGGGAAACAGAAACGATATCCGAAGCGGATATATGGATAACCTTGGGGGAATTTCGGAAGAATTTGCCGCGCAGCAGGCGGAAACCGAAAGGGAATATAACGAAAAATGGATCGATTATCTTCTTTCTCTTGCAAAGAGCGAAAAGGAATTTGAACAGAAAAAAGCCCTTGCGGCGATGCAGAAATAAGGAGGGGATTTTATGCCGGGACTTATGAATTTCGGCAGCGCGCCCTCTCTTTCGAGAAGCGTGCTTGAGATAACCTCTTTTGCCGGCATAGATTTGAGTTCAGCGCCGGCGGATGTTGACAAAAGAAGAAGCCCGGACGCCCCGAATATGATGCCGGATTCCAAAGGCAACCCCATAAAGCGCACGGGATTTTTCCTTTCCGGGAATTACGGCGAAAGGATAAACGGGGCGTTTATTTTTGGGGATCATACGGTAATCCATGCGGGAAAAAGGCTTTTTTGCGATGGGAAAGAAATTTGGAGGGGAATGGCGGATTCCCTTTCCGCCGGGCAGATAATCGGGGATATACTTTGTATTTTTGACGGATTCGAAGCGCTTTCCTTCGACGGGGACAGCGTTTCGCCCCTTTGCGACAAAGCATATATCCCAACGGTGCTCATTTCAAAGAACGCGGACGGCTGCGAAAGAGAAACGGTGCTCAGAGGGGACGGAATGAGCACGATTTTTTCGCTTGAGCACGAACCGCAGGAGGTTATTTCCCTTACCGTAAACGGCAGCGCCGCCGAATACAGCATTGAAGGCGGAATAAAGTTTGTTTCTCCGCCGGAAGAAGGTTCGGAAATAATCCTTAAAGCAAGATATAAAAACGAACCGGCGGGAGCCACCAAAGAGGAATTTAACCTTATTTCCGACAGATGGAAAGAGAGTTTTCTTTGCGACACCGGAACAGAAACTTCTTTTACCCTTTCGCAGAAAGGACTTTCCGGCAAAAAGGTGAAAGCCTGGGTAATGGACGAAAACGGAAAATTGCAGGAAGAGAAAGAGGAAACCGATTTTTCCGTTGACAGAGCGGCGGGAAAAATTGTTTTCAAATCGGCTGTTCCGAAAACACCCATTGCGGGAGAGGATAACGTTGTAATCGAGGCGGCAAAGCATTTTGAGGGTTATAAAGAAAAAATAAACCGATGTAACCAGAGCGTTGCTTTTGACACCGGCGGTTCAACCAACAGGATTTTTGTTTCGGGAAACCCGGACGAACCGGGAAGAGATTATTGGTGCGTCACCGGTGATCCCTTTTACTGGCCGGACACATATTATTCCAAAATCTGCGGAAAGGGAGAAAAGATAATCGGCTATTCCATCATCGGGAACAGCCTTGCAACTTATATTTCCAACGCGGAGGACGGGCGCAGCATTGTTATAAGAAATTCCCATCTTGACGAAGAGGGAAACGTAAGCTTTCCCATTGAAAAATATCTTCAGGGTGAAGAGGCTGTTGCACCGAGAGGTTTTGTATATATGGACCGGGAACAGCTTTTTCTTACCGCAAGGGGAGTTTATGCCATTACGACCGAGGACGTTTCCGGAGAAAAATATACCCAGAACAGAAGCTATTTTATCAACAAGGCCCTTTGTGCGGAAAAGGAGCTTGAAAAAGCTTTTTGTGCAAAATGGAAGCAGTTCTGCGTTGTCGCGGTGAACGGAAAGCTTTATCTTCTTGACAGCGGACAGAAAAGCTATGAGAGAGGGGAGCCCCTTTCCACCGGGCAATATGAATGTTACCTTTGGACGGGAATTCCGGCAAGGGTTCTTTGGGAGCAGGACGGAAAGCTTTTTTTCGGGGACGAAAAAGGAAACGTTTGTTATTTCAGCGGCGACACGGAATCCGCAGGAAGTTACGAGGATTATTCCCCGGAAGGGAACAGAGCCATTGAAGCTTACTGGACTTTTCCGGATTTTGCGGGAGAGCTTTTTTGGAGGAACAAGACCATCAGGACCGTTGCGATACAGCTTCTTCCTTACGCAAGGAACAAGGTTCGCCTTGAATACAGGGTTAAGGGATTTTGGAACCCACTTAAGGATTTTTCGGATAAAAACAGCTATTTTTCCTGGGGTTCATTCGCGTGGGAAGGATTTACTTGGAGCGGAGATTCCACATACAGAACCGCAACGGCAAAAGTTAAAATAAAGAAATTTGACAAATGCGGATTCAGAATAAGCTGTACAGAAAAGAACAGATCCTTCGGTCTTTACGGATTTTCCGTTGAATACACCGAAAGCGGAAGATATAAGAAATAGAAAAACAAATTGCCGAATCCGCCTTTGGCGGATTTGCAATTACGGGAGGGAGGATTATTTAAATTGGCAGTAGAAAAAATCAAAAACAGCGACCTTCTTGGAAAGGGAGTTGTTGGTCAGGCGGAAGTTCCGGGGCTTCCGGCGGCGGAAATGCAATATAAAGTTGAAGAGATAGTAAGGGAAGTTGCCATTCCTAAAATCAACGAGGTTATCGATGAATTCGGGAATGTTGATAAAGATATGGAAAGCCTTGAAAGGAGTATCCGGGGAGAGGTTACCAGAGTTCGGGAAGACTTCGGAGAAGTTACCGATGAGATAGGCGACTTCAGACAGAAGCTTGCGGGAATAAGCGCAGAGGTTCAGAATATTCCGAACAGCTATGTGGGGAAAACCGAATTTGAGGAAATTGAGCAGAAGGTTGATTCTTTTTCGGAAAACTATGCTTCCAAAGAGGAAGTTAAGGAAATTGTTTCCGGCGGAGGCCACCCGGTTACTTCCGTTTTCGGAAGACTTGGCGACATTAAAGCGCAGAAAGGAGATTATACCCCGGAACAGGTTGGGGCTGCGCCGGAAGTTCATACCCATACAAGAAGCCAGATTTCGGATTTTCCGGTTTCGATGCCCGCATCTGACGTTTATTCCTGGGCGAAACAGAGTTCCAAACCTTCTTACAGTTACAGCGAAGTGGGCGCGGAACCAAGCGGAGCAGCGGCTTCTGCCGTTTTAAACCATGCAAACGACAGTTCTGCCCACAGCTCGCTTTTCAGCGGAAAACAGAACAAGCCGGTTTCTATAGCCGGCAGCGGAAGTATCAATGCCGCGCTTCAGGACAACTGTGAATACAGCTATTCGGGTGTTACATCACTTTCTTTGACCGGAACAAGCGGCGAAGCGCACGGATTTGTTGTTTTCGGAAGTTCCGTGGGCAGCATAAACGTTTCCGGAACAAAAGCGGGGGACGATATTTCCAAAGCGAAAGCAAACGAAACTTGGGAATTTTCCTGCTTTAAAAACAGATTTATATGGAAAAACTGGGGGTGATTGAGTGGCGCTTCTTAAATTTATTGTAAGGAACCAGATGCTTTCCGGCGGCGGAGCGAAAATTGTTTCCGACAGCATCGACTATATCGACGCGGAATTTGATTTCCGCACAGAAGATTGGAAAGGCCTTTCAAAATGGGCGCATTTTTCGAAGGATGGAATGACCTATGACGTAAATCTTGTTTCGGACAAAATTGCGAAGGACGCCCATGTCAACCTTTCCGAAGGGGATTGGGAGTTGAAACTTCACGGAACGGACCCGGAAGGGACCATGAGGATAACCACCGATACGGTAGTTCTTCGCGTTGAATCTTATGGCAGCACAGAGGAAGGCGGGGTTCTTCCGGAAATTTCTCTTTCTGCGGAGGAACAGATCGACGCAAAGGCACAGGAGGCGCTTCTTCTTGCGAGGGAAGTTAAAGAAAAGGCGGACGCAGGGGAATTTGCCGGGCCGGCAGGCCCCCAAGGTGAACAGGGAGTTCAGGGCGAACAGGGAATTCAGGGTGAACGGGGAATAGGAATCAGCACTATCGTTACAAGCGAAGACCCGGAGGACCTTGGGAGCAATTATCTTTATATCCATCTTGATGACGGAAGATTTTTCGGTTGGACGGTAAGAAACGGAAGCAAGGGCGACAAAGGTGAACCCGGGCTTGTCTGGAGAGGAGAATGGAACGCCGAAGAAGCTTATGGTTCGATCAAAAACGGACAGTTCAGCAGGGACGTTGTTTCCTACAACGGTTCGTCCTATGTTCTTGCGGTGAACAGCACAGTTCCGGTTATCGGGGTTGTTCCGGAAGGGGACACCACCGGAAAATGGGAACTTCTTGCGAAAAAAGCAAATTCCGAAGGCGGAAGCGAAAATCTTGTTGGAGATACGGAAAGCATAACACCGACAGAGGTTGCAAACGCGGTTAAAGAAAATATAAATTGTTTTATAAGCCACACAGACGGAACTTACGGCAGGATGATTTTTTCGAATTTTGCTTATGCGCTTGATGCTTATATGGTTGTGGCTTCGGTTGTTATTGAATTTTACGGGATGCTTTTAAGCGCGCATCTTGTGGGTGACATTTCCACCGGCACCTGGAGCTTTTCTGCAACAAGGCTTGCGGCGCAGGAAGATATTCCGGAAGAAAAGGTTTTAAGAGCTGTGGATCTTTCCGGATTTGAAAGCGAAGGGGAAATTGTTGAAACATATACCGACGGTTCTTCGCTTGCATATAATTTTGAATTTGATTCGGAAGGAAACCCGACAAAAATAACCGACAGCGACGGAAACGAAACCGTTTTGACCTGGTGAGGAGGGATTTTATGGCGTTTGACATTTTATCTTTTATTCTTGGAAAAAGAAGCGTTGTTCCGGCGGTTTTGCAGGAAAAAAGCGTTGTTCCCACGGCGGAAGGAACGGAAGTCGTTCCGGACGAGGGATTTAACGGTCTTTCAAAAGTCAATGTTTCGGGGGATGCAAATCTTGTTCCGGAAAACATTGTTTCCGGAACTTCGATTTTCGGAGTTGAAGGAACGGCAAGTTCCGGCGGCGGAGGTTCGTTCCCGCCGGGGCTTTATTTCGAAAGCGACGGAATAGGCGCTCCGCAGCAAAAGAACAAAACTTATTTTACTTATAACGATACAACGTACTGCATTTCGCTTATAAACAGTTATTCTTCTTATAAAAAAGGCGCAGAAATATATAAATATGAAAACGGCGCATGGGCTTTGGTAACGCAGGATGCAAATATGCATTATTTTGCGGGACAGGGCAGCGGAGCATTTATCGGAATTTTAAATGGCAAAGCGCATCTGAAAGCAAGTTATTATCATTATGTGTTTGACGGAACAACGATTACAACTCTTACAAATTTTCCCTCCGAGGTCAAAGTTTTTATAGCGGACGGAAAATTAATGTACTATTACCAGAAAGAGTTTTATTTGTGGGATGAAGCAACAGATACATGGACGCTTGAAGGAACAACTTCCTATTCCCCACACACCTTCTGGTCTGTGGGAGGCAAATTGTATGCAACGGATAACAGCAATAAAATGTATGTTTACAACAACAAAACGCTTGAGGATACCGGGTTTGTTTTCGGCGGATACAGATATGGATTTTGCGTTATCGGAGACAAAGTTTACACCTATGATATGACAACGGTTAACCGCCAGTGCAGTTTGTATATTCTCGATTGCGAAGCGATGATTGAAACAAAGATTGGAGTGTTTCCGTATATCAATATTTCGAGCACTTTATGCTATTCGTTTTTCAACGATTGCGGAAAGCTTAGATTTTATTCCTGGCGCGAAGATATTCCGATTAATTTTTTGGTGCATTACGTTCCGGCATAATGGATTTTACAGGCTGCAGGTCCTGCCGAAAGGCAGGACTTGTTTGGAAGGAGGTTTAAAATGAACAGTTTTATATCAAGAAGAAGGCTTCTTATGGGTTTGGTGCTTTTTCCGGCGGAGCCGGAAAGTTATCTTGAAATTGTGAGATACACTTCTTCCGGAAGTTTTTTTGCGCCGGAAGACGGATTTTTTGAAATTGAACTTCATGGAGCAAGCGGTTGCGGCGGCGAAGCAAAAACAAGCGGCGAGGAAGGAATTCCCGGCGGAGGCGGAGGCGGCGGAGGCGGCTGCGCTGTTTCAAGAATAAAAATGAAGAAAGACGACAGAATTTCGTTTGTTCTTGGAAAGGCAACGGAAGAATCTTCCGCTTCTTCGGTTGAATATTCCGGGGATTCTTCCGCGGTTATAGAAAGTTCGTTCGATGAATATGATTCGACCCTTTCAGTAAGCGGCGGAGCAAACGGTTATAGAACAAACGGATATTTAAAAGGAAAAGGCGGCGAAGGCGGAAAAGCTTCCGGAGGAAATTTTTTGAACAAAAACGGAGGAAACGGAAAAGACGGAGGTACCGCTGATTTTAACTGGGAATCAACAGCTTTAGGAGGCGAAGGCGGAACCGCAGGATATTCCGGCGGAAACCCCGGAGGAAAAGGGGCGGACAATTCTCTTGGAAGCACAAATATGAACAGAGGTTACGGAAAGGACGCATTTATCGTAATCCGAAGAGGAAACAACAACGTTTTTTAATTAAGGGGGAATTTGAATGATTGAAATATGGCATTTTTTATGGATAATTCCCCTTTGCCTCGGCCTTGGAACGATATATTCGAAAATTGTTCCCGAACGGAACAGGAAATGCGGCGGGATCCGAAAGGTTAGGGAAAAAACGGATAACGAAATTGCAGATGAAAAAACCGATTTTGAAAAGGAAATCGATCCGATGAGCCTTCGCAACGGATATAAAGTTACAAGGGATAAAAATCCGACCTTTGCGGAACAATGGGTGAATATTATGAATTACAGCGGCGAAAGCCAGACGGAGGGAGATTATGAAGAAACCGAAGGAGATTACTCCGCAGAAGATATGGAATGAATATCTTGAAGGTGAAGATTATCACAGCCAGATAAAGCTTCATGAAACGGTAAAGAAAAACGAGGAATTTTATGAAGGGGAACAATGGAACGGGGTAAACGCCCCGGACCTTGAAAAACCGGTAATCAATATTTTTAAAAGAGCGGTTACATATCTTGGAAGCCAGATCATCAGCGATGATGTAGGAATAAGCCTTGAACCTTTTTGTGAAAGCGAAGAAGCTTCCGGAGTTTGCAAAATTCTTTCAGAACAGATCGGAAGGATAGTTGAAATTACAAAAGCTAAAACAAAGAACAGGGAAATCATCAAAGACGCCGCTGTTACCGGCGACGGCGCGCTTTATGCTTGGTTCGATCCGGAAAAAGGAGAATCCGGCGAACTTGAACTTGAAACCATTGACAACGAAAAAGTTATTTTCAGAAATCCTTTTGAGCACGATGTGCAAAGGCAGAAAAGCATTATTATCGTAAAAAGAATGATGCTTGATGACGCAAAGGAGCTTGCGGCGGCAAACGGTGTTCCGGAAGACGAAATAAAACTTATTATGCCGGACGACAGAGCGGATTATTCCGGAGAGAGAAAAGATATCGGCAAAAGCCTTGTTACTGTTTTGCTCCGTTTTTGGAAAGAGGACGGAACTGTGTGGTTTTCCGAAAGCACACAGGATGTTTTTATCAGAAAGCCGGTTAAAACCGGAGCTAAACTTTATCACCTTGCCTGGATGCCTTGGGAAAAAAGAAGGGACAGTTACCACGGAAGCGCGGTAATGACCCCATATATCCAGAACCAGATCTACGTAAACAAAATGTGGGCGCTTGCAATGGTTTACAGTTCAAAAATGGCGTGGCCGCAAAGATTTTATGACGCAACAAAAATCCGCGGGAACCTTTCTAACAAGGTGGGACAGGCCGTCGGCGTTGCGGGCGACCCGAAAAGCGCGGTTTGGTTCGATTCTCCGGCAGGAAATATGAGCGCGCAGGTTCTCGAACTTGTTGACCGTACCATCCGTTACACAAGGGAAAGCCTTGGCGTTACGGATGCGGCTTTGGGCGATATCCGGCCGGAAAACACTTCTGCAATTATTGCGGCGGCGGAACAGAGCGCTGCTCCGCTTATTTTCCAGAAGCTTGGGAACCACCAGCTTTGGGAAGATCTTGTTCACATTTTTCTTGATATTATCAGAGAGATGTACGGTCTTCGCGAAATATATACCGAGGTAGTTCTTCCGGACGGAAGCAGAACAAGACAGAAAAAGGATTTTGATTTTTCTGCGCTTGATTATGATGCATTTGACATCAAAGTAAATATCGGCAGCGCGACTTATTGGAGCCAGCTTATGCAGGTGCAGACAATGGACGCATTTTTCAAGAGCGGAATCATCGACGACGCGCTTATCTATCTTGAGCATATCCCCGAGGGTTATGTTTCGGAAAAAGAGGAGCTTATCAGGGAACTGAGGGAGAAAAGAGCGGAAAACACAGCGATGAGCACCGCTTCAATGGAAATGAGCATGGGAGGAAATCCCTCCACCGCGCCTACGGCAACTCTCCCCCTCCCTTTAGGCAAGGGAGGCAACTTTGAACCCATGGGTCAGCTTGGCGCAAAAATAAGCGGAATTTGAAGGAGGACGGAAGATGACAGTTAAAGAATGTTATGAACAGGCGGTTGCCGTGATTCCGGAAGTTCCGGAGGACAACACCGATATGCAGAAATTTGCCGTTACATGGTGCAACATCCTTCTTGCGGAAACTTTTCCTTATGAAAACGCTTTCAGAAAGGGAAAAGGAATTCCGCTTCTTTCGGAAGTTCCGAAAGTCAGGGAGGAAACGGAAGAGATCCCTTATAACGACAGCATGGTAAGGGCGGCTTTTCCCTATGGAATGGCAAGATGGGTTCTTCGGGAGAACGAGGATATTTCGGGAAGCCACGAATATTATCAGCTTTATTCCTTTGCGCTTACGGAATCTGTTCCGGCATTTTTTGCGGAAATTGAAGACTGCTGTTAAAGGGGAACATAAATTTGGCAAGACCTCTTAAAAGCAAAAAGGAGCTTAAAGACGAAACCCTTGAGGAACTTGAAAAAGAGCAGAAATTTTTTGAGGAGAGAGAAAGAAAGGCCGCGGAGAGATCCGCGGCCGGAAGCAAAGATGAACTTGATGAACTGAATATCAAAGAGTTTTTGGATTCCACGGCGGACCCGGTAAAGAAAATTACCGAATATGAGCCGGAATTTTTCAGGGATGAGGACAGGGAAAAAGAGGAAGAAAGCTATAGGGGTTTCGGAAAATCTTTTCTTGAAATTCTTGAGGAAGAGGAAGCAAGAAAAAACAAGGAAAAGGACCTTATCGGAGCAAAAGACCGCAAAAAACTTGCGGAAGCTGAAAAGAAAAAAGCGGAGCAGGCAAGAGCATATAAAGAAGCGGATTTGCCGGGATATGACCTGGAAGAAAAGGAATATGAATTCGCAGATTATTATACCCAGAAGCAAAGACTTTCGGATTCGATATACGACAGATATGTTGAAGGCGAAAAATGGCTTATGAGCGAAGGAGAGGACGACATTGTAAAAGGATTTATCAACAATTTCCGTTCTTCGATCGGAACGGGAGTTGAAGATTTTGCATATTGGCTGAACGACCACGCTTCCTGGTATAAACCGGCAAAAAAAGTTGTTGAAAAAAACACCGCGGGGAAAATTTCGGATATGGCGCAAAGGCAGTTTGCAAACGCAAAGGCAGCCGGAGCCAACGAAAAATATGTTGACCTTATGGATTCGGTTTCAAAAGGGCTTGGTTACAATGCTTTGGGATTCAAAGCCGGAAACTATATTCAGGGCGGAGCGGAAACTTTTGATGAATACCGAACACTTCGAGAGAAAGGTTACAGCAAGGAAAAAGCAACTAAAATAACGGCATCTAAGATACCGCTTGCAATTCTTTCCGCAAAAGCTGACGATTATCTTGGAAAGAACAGCAGGGTTGATGATGTGCTTTATGGGAAAAGCGGAGTTGTTGACAAAATCGATGATATTATTGAATTCGAAAATTTTAAAAAGGTAATAGGTGATGATTTTAAATATGATCTTGATTCTTTCAAAAAGATGAAATATAATGAACCTGAAAAGTGGGGAAGGATAAATCTTGATTATTCGAGACGCATAGATCTAATTGTTCATCCAGAAAACACATTACCAAATGGTTCAATTGCAACAGCAGAAGACGGCAAATTTGTTAAATATTTGTTTAATCCTCAAAGTGGAGATGGATATCCAAAAGGAAATGTTATTACAGATCATCTTGGATATTCAAAAGATAATTGGCAAGATATGAGAGCTGAAATATTAAAAAAAGCAAGTAAATATCCGGTAAGGTATAAGGGCAAAACTATCTATGGAGATAAATATGAGCAAAAAATGATCTTATATGGGCCAAAAAACAATCCAGCAAATGTTGTAGTTGGATGGATTGTTAAACCAGATGGAAGTGTGCATTTAACAACCGCTTTTATTACTGATAAAGGAGATTACAAAAAATGAAGATAGAACAATATTGTAGTGTGCTGTTAAAAGATGGAAGGACCGCATGTATAGTAGAGGTTTTGAGCGACACGGATTTTTTGGCCGATGTGGGCAGCAGTCCGGAAGACTGGGAGAATATTGATGTTACGATTAATGATATTGATAGAATAATTAGCTATATAGAATAATTAGCTATAATACTTGTAGGTTTGGCTGGAATTTATAGCAAAAAAGCAATATTAAGCAACACTAAACGTGTTACGTTACAAAAACATCATTTTGCACCTTGAAAAGAAAAAGGCCGCGGAGAGATCCGCGGCCGAAGGATAAGCAGAAACTTTTGATGAATACCGAACTCTTCGCGAGAGAGGTTACAGCAAGGAAGAAGCGACAAAAATAACGGCATCGAAGATACCGCTTGCAATTCTTTCTGCAAAGGCTGACGATTATCTTGGAAAGAACAGCAGGGTTGATGATGTGCTTTATGGGAAAAGCGGAGTTGTTGACAAAATCGATGATATCTTGCCAGATACTTCGAAAAAGAGTACAATAGCAGAGAGGATTGAGAAAGGTGAAATTTCAACAAAACTAAATAAATGGAAACAAAGAAAGCACATAGAAGGAACCAATGAATTTAGAACTTATAAAGAAGGAAGAAATAAAAAAGGGCATACTTATCAGAGCATTTTAACAATTGATGATAATCAAACTCAAAAATTAATAAACATTTTTTCCGGTAAGGGAGAACCTAAAAAAGTTAAAAATAATACAAGTGTTAATGTTGAGTATGTAGATGCAGATGTTGTTGTTGGTAAATATTACAGCAATGGACAATATCACGACACAAAAAGGTTTGCGATTCATTATGGAAAAGATGGAGCACATATTATACCTGTGGATCCGAAAGGAGTATTTGATGATGAATAATGTTTGGGATTTTGCAGATTATAAAGGAAAAATAAAAATAACAACAAAAGACGGTGAAAAATATCTTGGTTTTGTTTCCGATGTTGAAGACAAAGAAGATGATGATGCCTATGAAGATGATTGTATAAACATATATTGTGATGATGGGATTTGGGGAATTTTTCAAAATGAAATAGAAAAAATTGAGAAACTTGATTAGTTTGAACACCAAGTATTTCTTGGAATGCGATAGCACAAAACGTGTTGTACTCTAAAACATCACTTTGCACCTTGAAAAGAAAAAGGCCGCGGAGAGATCCGCGGCCGAAAGATAAGCAGAAACTTTTGATGAATACCGAACTCTTCGCGAGAAAGGTTACAGCAAGGAAGAAGCGACGAAAATAACTTTTGTGTGGTATGATTAAGAACGGGAATTCCACAAATTTCTATAAACCAAAACAACACGAAATGTGCTATTCGTAAAAAACGAACAGCTTTTTTATACAAACACATAACCTTTGTTTTGCGATTAAGACGAACAACATTAACTGTGCAAATACATTATATAAGGAGGGGAGAAATGGATAATGAGGACATTGCAAGGGAACACCAGCTTATTTTTGACCTTGCAAAAACGAACAAACGAAGAATCGACAACCTTGAGGAAGAACAGAAGGAACTTAGAAATCTTACCCACGCGGTAAGCCAGATGGTTGTCGAACAAAAAAACATGCGCGATGACCTTGCGGAAATGAAAAACGATGTAAAACAAATAAAAGAAAAACCTGCCAGACGCTGGGATTCAATGGCGGAAAAAGTGCTTAATCTTGTAACGGCGGCCGTTGTGGCCTGGATGCTGGCGCAGATAGGATTATAAGGAGGATGTATTATGAATATCAACTGGAAAATAAGAATCAAAAATCCGGTTTTTTGGGCAACTATTATTCCCGCGCTTGTGGGAGCTGTTTATACGGCTCTCGGCGCTTTCGGAATCGTTCCGGCGCTTACCGAAAGTATGGTGCTGAATATTGTAACCGCGGTGATAACCGCCCTTACAACTCTTGGGGTGCTTGTGGATCCGACCACCGCAGGGATCGGAGATTCCTCCCTTGCAATGACCTATGACGTTCCGCGAAAGGACGATTTTTTGGAAGAAGGGCAGAAAAGATGAAAGCGGTGATCGGAATCGACCCGGGGCACGGAGGAAATTCTTCGGGGACCTATTCGGTCAACACGGTGAAGGACGGACTTTTTGAAAGGGATTTTGCTCTTGAACAGGCTCTTTTGATTGAAAAGCACCTTAAGCGTAACGGATTCGGCGTTGTTATGACCAGAAGAACCGATACGAACCCGGGGAACGTCAGCAAACGCGCAAAAATCTGTATAGACGGAAAATGCGATTTTGCTCTTTCGATACATTTCAACGGATTCGGTACCGAAAGCGCCAACGGAACGGAGGTTTTTGTTCCCCATTCTGAAGAAACCGCGGTAATTGAAAGCGGTTTTTACAAAAGCCTTGAAAAATATTTCAGAAAAAGAGAGCCTTTTGCAAGAAGCAACAATTATTACAACAGGGACGAAACCTTTGACAAAAAACTGAATGTCGCAACAAAAAGATTCGACGCGGTTTCCGACAAAAAGGACTATTTCGGTTTTATAAGAACCTGCTGGGAAAAGGGAATTTCCGCGGATCTTTTGGAAATTTGTTTTCTCACGAATCCCAAAGATTTTAAAATCTATATCGAGAATCGCGAAAAAATTGCGGAAGAAATTGCAAGGAATATTGTTGAAGGTTTCGGCGAAAAATATATTTTTGAAGATTCTTTTGAAGAACCGGAAAAAGTAATTGCAAAGCCGAAAATAGCAGTTAAAGTAAGAAACGGCGGAAACAAAAGGGATGTTTTGAACTGAATAAAAAAACCGTTCCTCGGAAAAATAATTCCGAGGTGATTGATAATGAGTCCAAAAAGACAAAAAACGCCGATTCCGCACAACGGAAAAAAGGTTAACGATTGGGAAACTTTAAGACCCTATGTGGAAATGGCCGCGCCGCCTTTAAGGGATAATATTTCCGACGGAGGCACCGCAAAAATCGACCCCAAGTGGGGTTTTGGTTACCAGGCGGAACTTTCCGGCAACAATTCAACTTTTTCGCCGGATGAAAAATAAAAAATGAACGAAAAGGATTTTGAATATTATTTCAAAAAAACCGCGCCGGCCCAAAAGAAATTCCGTTCCGAAAAAGCAAAGAAAGGCGAAAGAATTTCGCCAACCTGGATACCGGATGATATCGGAACCGAAGATTTTTACAAAAGCAGCGGCACGGCGCATCTCAGAAAAATCCAATAAAAAAGGGCACACAAACAGAGGCACTTCGCAAGGAAGTGCCTCTGTTTTTTACCAATTTACCGTAGGGAACGGTCTTGACCGTTCCGTTTTGCCCCCTTTAGGCGAGGGGGCCTTTTTTATATCGGCGGCTGGGGTATTATCTGAAAAAATGATAAAAAAGCTCCCGGGAGGGAGCTTTTTTATTGGGCAAGAAAATTTCAGCAGAAAAGATTTGCGGTTTCAATGAAAATTTCTTCCGCCCTATTTTCGTCGCCTTTGTTTCCCATAATTTCGATGACATAGAAAACGCCGTCTTTCATAATAAACCCGTGGTAAACGAAAGAGAAAGTTGTGGGGTCATCAAGCAAATAGGATTTCAAAAGCGTATCTTCGCTGTTTGCGGCAACGGTTTTTACCATAAGGCACTGTTCTCCGTTTTCAAGCGTGATGTAACGGTCTTCGGATTTTATCGGAACATGAAAACCAAAACCGGAAGAATAGGAATCGTGTAAAACTCCGGGGTTTTCAAGGATCATTTCCGATATAATGCTGATCTGGATACCGTCTGCAACATAACCGGAAGAAAGATTGATATGGTATATAAAAGGCTCGACTTTGTTTCCGTGCGCTACAAGATGGGTGGAAATATACTCATAAGGAAGGTTTGGAACAATAAGTCCTTCGTATCCGATAAGGTCGGCCGCTTCTTCAGGCCCGTCATAAAAAACGGTGCGATAATATCCATATACTTTATGATGTTCGCAGGAATCCGGGGCATTTTTAAGACATTCGGAACAGCCGCTGTAAAAATCCGTCACCCGGGAAAGGCGTTCTTCAAGTTCGCAGAACCTTTCGCCGAAAGCATCTTCGGGAAGATAAACAACTTTTTCTGTTTCCAATCTGTAATTGTAAGAGGTGTATTCTCTTCCGTAGATGGGTTTGATAACGTCCTCACTGTTGCCGAGGAATTTTATTCCGATTATTTCGGCAATAACGACGGTGCTGAAGGAAAGGATAAGGCAGATGCAAGCCGCAATGGCGGCCCATTTTTTAAAAGGAAGAATTCTGCGCGGTTTTGTTTCCAAAATTACCTCGTTTATATATTTTTCGTCTATTTCGCCGAGGATTTTTGTAAATTTTTCTTCTTTCATAGTACAAATCCCCTTTCTTCAAGGTATCTGATAAGTTTTGCCCTTGTTCTGACAAGGGTGTTGTGAACAAAAAATTTGTTCTTTCCGGATTCAAGAGAAATTTCTTCAAGGCTTTTGAAAAACCAATAGCGCGAAACAAAAATTTTTCTTTTTTCTGCCGGAAGATTTTCCAAAAAAGAGTTTATCGCCCCGATAAGTTCCTTTTCTTCCGCTTCCTTTTCCGGGTTTTCCTTTCCGGAAACAAATTCGGAAATTTCCTCAAGAACGGCGGCGGTTTCTGTTCCGCCGCGTTTTTCCGCGGTGTTTTTTCTGAAACGGTTAAGAGAGATGTTTCTTACGATTCTTCCGACATAGGCGGAAATGGAATCCGGCCGTTCCGGGGGAATGTTGTTCCAGAGAACGAGCAGAGCATCGTTTAAACATTCCTTTGCGTCCTCTTCGCTGCCAAGAATATTTTCCGCAACAGAAATGCAGTATGTGCCGTATTTTCTTTCCGTTTCGGGAATAGCTTCTTCGTTTCGTTCGAAATAAAGTTCGATTATTCTGCTGTCTTCCAAAAGCTCACCACCCTTCAAAGTTTTTTTCAAAGGCCTTCAACCATAAAGTCGCATTGGGCAAGAAAAATGTTCACCCGGTTTTGATTTTTTTATAAAAAAAGCCTTCTTTTTTGCAAAAGAAAGCTTTTTTCTGTAAAAAATCAAAAATTGTTTTCAGCCTTCGGAAGGCTCCAGCGGAATTTTGCCGCAAGAAGGCGGAGCGCCGTTACAACAAATGCGCAGCCGATAATTCCGGCGGATTGGCCGAGATTGTTCCAAAGAAATATCGAAACAAGCGCGCCGATAAGCGAAGCGCTTGCGTAAAAATGCTTTACAAAAATATAGGGCGTGTTTCCGGAAAGAACATCCCGAAGAACCCCGCCGCCGATTCCGGTTATCATTCCCACGAAAACAAGAAGAAAAACGCTGCGGTGTTCCGCAAGATAGGCAACTTCGATTCCAACCGCGGTAAAAATTCCAAGGCCGAGAGAATCCATGAAAAGCATTGCCTTATCAAAAGCGTTTTGCTTTTTAAAAAGAAAACGGCGCACCCCGGGAATAAAAAGAATTATCGAAACGATTATCGCAACGGAAATATAAATCGGGTTCCGGAAGGTTGCCGGCGGAGTCAGCCCAAGGACAATATCTCTTATAACTCCTCCACCGACGGCGGTCACTATTCCGAGAACGACAACGCCGAAAATATCCATTTTTCGCGAAAGGCCGACCATTGCTCCGGAAAAAGCAAAAGCCACCGTTCCGACAAGTTCAAAGATAAGGAAAATGTTAAAAGGCATTAAAAACCCCCGGCAGAATTATTGTTTTTCAATCTTTTCAACAAGGGCGCGGATGGCGTTTGCCCTGTGGCTGATTTTGTTTTTAACTTCAGGATCAAGCTCCGCTGTGGTGCAGCCGTATTCCGGAAGATAGAAATACGGGTCATATCCAAAGCCGTTTGTTCCGGCGCGTTTTTCGGTTATTTCGCCGTAAAGATATCCTTCGGCGGAAATTTTCTTTCCGTCCGGATAAACGAGCACGATTGCGCAGGTGTAATGAGCACGGCGGTTTTCTTCGTGCTCAAGTTTTTTGAGAAGAAGCTCGTTGTTTGCTTCGTCGTCGCCGTGGTGCCCGCAAAAGCGCGCGGAATAAATTCCCGGTGCGCCTCCGAGAGCATCGGCGCAAATTCCGCTGTCGTCTGCAATTGCGCAGCAGCCGGAAATTTCGGCAATTTCCCTTGCTTTTTTCTCTGCGTTTTCAAGGAAAGTTTCGCCGTCCTCAATTGTTTCATGGTCAATTCCCGCTTCGCGAAGGGAAAGAATTTCGTCGAAATACTGGCCGAGAATGGCTTTCATTTCAACAAGTTTGTGGGCGTTGTTGGATGCAATTATAAGTTTCATGCTGCACTCTCCCGATAAAAAATTAAAGATATATGTTTATATTAAACATTATTGAAGTGACTTTGTCAAGGCGAAAAAAAGCCCCTTCGGCGGCACTTGAAACTCAAAAACAACTGTACTATAATAGTGATGAAAAATTTCGGAAGGAGAACGATTATGAAATTCAGCGTTGACGAAAAATTTCTTATTGATTGCTTTAAAGATATTGTTAATACCCCAAGCCCCGTAGGCTATTATGTAAAGATGAACCCCGTTCTGGAAGAATATGCGGCAAAATTCGGTTACAAGGTAACTTATGACAACAAAAGTACCGCATATATCACCATTGACGGAGAAGATAATTCAAAAACCGTTCTTGTGGGCGCCCATCCCGATACTCTCGGAATGGTAGTCCGCACCATTGACAGCAACGGAATGATCCGTGTCCGTCAGCTTGGCGGAGTTAACTACAGCAGCTATGAGGGCGAAACCGTTACGATCCATACCGCCGGCGGAAGAGAATACACCGGCCTTATGACATGCCAGAGCCATTCCGTTCACGTTTTCGACGACGCAAGAACTCTTCCGAGGGATGAGAACACAATGATGATCATTCTTGACGAAAAAGTATCTTCCAAAGAGGACGTAAAAGCTCTCGGAATCCGCCACGGGGATTTTATTTCCGTTGAACCCCGCTGCCAGGTAACCGAAAACGGATATATCAAATCCCGCTTTATTGATGACAAAGGCGCAATTGCCTGCGTTTTCACAATGCTTAAATATATCACCGAAAACAATCTTAAACCGAAATACAGAACAATGCTTGCGTTCCCCTATTCCGAAGAAATCGGAATGGGCGGCACCTATGTTCCTCCGGAAGTTTCCGAATATGTTGCAATCGATATCGGTCTTATCGGTCCCGATTACGACGGCAACGAATATGCTGTTTCAATCTGCAGAAAAGACGCCGCTGCTCCCTATGATTTTGAACTTACAAACCGCCTTATCGGTTATGCGGAAAAAGCGGAATGCGATTACGAAGTTGACATCTATTATCATTACGGAACCGACGCAAACGCCGCCGTAAGAGCGGGCAACAACCTTCGCGCGGCAACTTTCGGAATGGCGGTATGGTGCAGCCACGGAATGGAAAGAACCCATATTTCCGGACTTCTTAACACCACAAACCTTCTTCTTGCATACGTTCTTGATATTTAAAGCAATACGGCGAAGAAGAAATGATATTACAGCTGTAAAAAAGAACCCCCGTGCTCAATGAGCACGGGGGATTTGTTTTTTTCTGCTTTATTATTTTTTCTGGCCGTATTCCTTAACGGTTACGTTGACCATATATTCAACTTTGTCCTGGGGAATGGGTTTCGGGGTGCCGATGCATCTTGCCATGTAATAAATCTGGGAAGTCATTTCAAGAATTGTGGTTACTTTAAAAGCGGTTTCCATATCCTTGCCGACAGCAACTGCGCCGTGGTTTCCGATGAGAACAGCTGCGTCATCACCGAGGGTATTGATTACGTTTTCTGCCATTTCAACAGAGCCGGGAAGAGCATATTCGGTGATGCGGATGGGGTTTGCACCAAGAGCCTGGGCAGCTTCGTCGATAACGGGCGGAATTTCTTCATGAAGAAGAGAGAAAATTTGGGAATAAATTGGGTGGGTGTGGATAACCGCGTTTACGTCGGGGCGTTTTTTCATAATTCCAAGATGCATAAGATATTCGATAGTGGGTCTGCGTTCGCCTTCAATGCGGTTTGCATCAACATCCATTACAACAATGTCGTCTTCGGTAAGGGTTTCGTAAGGCATGCCGGAAGGAGTGAGATAAACATATCCGGTTTCCGGATCGCGAACGCTTATGTTTCCCCAGGTTCCGACGGTAAGACCGGAATGGAGCATTCTTTTTCCGGCTTCGATAAGATAAGCTTTATAATTCATAAAAAAATTCCTCCGAAAATTATTTTCCAATTTTATTATACAACATTGCGGAAAGTTTTGTAAAGCAAATTCAATTTTTGTTGAACTTATATTTACAGCGATTTGAAAATGTGGCAATATAATAATAGAAGTATATTTAAAAAGGAGGACGGAGAATGTTTAAGATTCTTATTGCAGAAGACGACAGAGAACTTCGCCAGCTTTTTCAGCACGTTCTTACAAAAAACGGATATATCGTAAAAGGTGTTTCCGACGGAAAGGAAGCGCTGGATGCCCTCGATAACGATTATTATGACCTTATAATTTCCGATATTATGATGCCGGTTATGGACGGTTATGAACTTGTAAGGTCGCTTCGGGAATCCGGAAGCAACATTCCGGTAATGATGATAACCGCAAAAGATGCTTTTGACGATATGAGAATGGGTTTTCTTTCGGGAACGGACGATTTTATGGTAAAACCGGTCAATGTGAACGAAATGGTGCTTCGCGTGGGCGCTCTTCTTCGAAGGGCGCAGATGATAAACGAACGCCGCCAGACAATAGGTTCCACCGTTATGGAATGCGATTCCCTTACGGTCACAACCCCGAAAGAAAGCATGGTCCTGCCCCAGAAGGAATTTATGCTTCTTTACAAAATGGCCTCCTTCCCGGGAAAAATTTTCACCCGCCAGCAGCTTATGGACGATATCTGGGGGTATGAAAGCGAAAGCGACACCCATACCGTTGACGTACATATAGGAAGATTGCGCGAAAGATTCCGCGACAGCGAGGATTTTAAAATTGTGACCATCCGCGGGGTAGGTTATAAGGTTGTGAAGGCATGAAGATAAATGAAATTGAAAAAACAAGAAAATTAGTCAGAAGAAATACAAGACTTTGGTTCACGCTTGTTGTAATGACGGAACTTGCGGTGACTTTTGTTGTTTCAACGGCGCTTGCTTTTTTGCTGAGTTCGATTTTTCATACGAAAGAAACAGCCCTTGTACTGATTTGGTTTATAATTTTCAATCTTTTAATAGGATATTCGATAACCTTTTATCTCGGAAAATTGTTTTTTGAACCGATTACAAAACTCAGCGAAGCGATGAACGAGGTTTCAAAAGGAAATTTTGAAATCCGCCTTAAAGCAAAAAGCCCTTTCAGGGAAATCAAGGATATGTATTCAAACTTCAACCTAATGGCGGAAGAACTTTCGGCAACGGAAATTTTACAGACAGATTTTGTTTCAAACGTTTCCCACGAATTCAAAACGCCGATCAATGCGATCGAAGGCTATGCAACCCTTCTCCAGAGCAACCCGGACTGCAATTCGGAAGAAGCGGTTTATACCGAAAAGATTCTTTTCAACACAAGGCGGCTTTCGGCCCTTGTGGGGAATATTCTTCTTCTTTCAAAAGTTGACAACAAAGCTATTCAATCAAACGAAAAAATATATCGCCTTGATGAACAGATACGCCAGGCGGTTCTTGCGCTTGAAAGGGAATGGGAAGGAAAGAATATCGAACTCGATATTGACCTTGATGAAATTGAATTTGAAGGCAACGAAAATCTTATGTTCCATGTATGGAACAACCTTATTGCCAACGCAATTAAATTTAACCCGGAAGGCGGACTTCTTAAAATAAGACTTTCGGAAGAAAACGAAAAAATTACCTGTACCGTTGAGGACAGCGGCCCCGGAATCGGGGAAGATTCAATAAAACATATTTTTGATAAATTTTATCAAAGCGATTCTTCCCATAAAGAAGAAGGCAACGGGCTTGGGCTTGCGCTTGTAAAAAATATCATCCTTATTCATGGCGGCAAAGTCTTTGCGGAAAACCGCCCGGAAGGCGGAGCAAAATTTACGGTTATATTATAAAAAAAGCGGTGCGCCTTTTTTGGCGCACCGCAAATTTTTGCAAAAAAATAACTCCGCGGGGAACCTTCCGGGCGAAGTTTATATATAAAAGCTCCAACATAGCAAAAAGCCGCTTGATGTAGCGGCTTGATGGAGCTGATAATCAGATTCGAACTGATGACCTCTTCCTTACCAAGGAAGTGCTCTGCCTACTGAGCTACATCAGCAAAGTGGCGACCCGGAAGGGGCTCGAACCCTCGACCTCTAGCGTGACAGGCTAGCGTTCTAACCAGCTGAACTACCGGGCCACAATGACCTTGTGGGGTCAACGTTGAT
>JAFSEN010000071.1 GCA_017435745.1 Oscillospiraceae bacterium | reverse complement strand
TTCTGAAATGTTCTGCATACGAGAATATTATTTTTTGTTGGGTGATGCACGAGCAGAGAATTATCGATTCCATACTTAAGAAGCTGGATACACAGAACTGTGAGGTGAAATGCGTCTCTCTGATAGCCGATGAAAATACTCTGCGTGAAAGATTATCAATGGATGTAGAAAGAGGTGTTCGCTCTGAAGATGTAATTGAGAGAAGCATAGCAAGAATACCGATGTATCAAACATTGGATACCATTATAATTGATACAAACGCAAAGGATGCGGCTGTGATTGCCAATGAGATTAAGCAGTTGTAATACTGACAAATTCCAATTTATCGAACAGATTAAAGAGGCTCTTATGAGCCTCTTTTTTGTTTTCATATTTCCGCCGTTTTTTGAATATAGATATTCCATAAAAATTTTTGGAGGAAAACTAAATGACGGAATATCTGCCCGAAGGCTATCTTATAGAAACGCAAAAAAACAAATCCATTCTCGAAAACGTTGAAAAACTCCGGGAAGCCATGAAAAACAAAACAATTCTTGAAGCAAGAGCCGTTGTCTGCACTTCGAAACATGACCTTATTCTTGAGATGGGTTCGATAAGGGGAATAATTCCCCGGAACGAAGGCGCAATCGGAATCGAAACCGGCGAAACAAGAGATATTGCCCTTATCTCCCGGGTCAACAAGCCCGTTTGTTTTGTTATCACAGATTTTGAAAATGACAAAAATGGGCGCCTTACCGCAATTTGCTCGCGAAAAGCCGTTCAGGAAGAATGTACCGAAAATTATCTTAACAAACTTGTTCCCGGCGACGTTATTCCGGCGGTTGTCACCCATATGGAAAATTTCGGCTGCTTTGCGGATATTGGCTGCGGGATTTCTTCCCTTCTTCCAATAGATTCCATAAGCATTTCTCGCATAAGCCATCCTTCCGACCGTTTTAAAAGCGGCCAGGAAATTTTTGCCGTTGTTTCCGGAAGGGACAGTTTCGGAAGAATATGTATCTCCCACAAAGAACTTTTGGGAACTTGGGAAGAAAACGCCGCAAATTTTTCTCCCGGCGAAACCGTTGCCGGAATAATCCGTTCTGTTGAAGATTACGGAGTTTTTGTTGAACTTGCGCCGAACCTTGCCGGCCTTGCGGAAAGCTGCCCAAAACTTGTTCCCGGGCAGCAGGCCTGCGTATATATAAAAAGCCTTATCCCCGAAAAAATGAAGATAAAGCTTATCGTTGTCGATTCCTTCGACTGCGCTTCGCCGCCGCCGGTTCCGGAATACTACATTACAAAAGGCCATATTGATTTTTGGCGATATTCGCCCAAAAGCTGTTCAAGAGAGATTTCATCCTCTTTCGGCTGATATCTTCCGGCTTATCATGCCCATTATTCCGGCAACCTTGTTTTTCCAAAAATCCGTTCCGTTATAACATACGTTAACCCCGGAAATTGTTTTGCCGTGATAATATTTTCCGTCTTTGGAAAGATAATGCTCCGCAATTTTTGAAGCAACAAAATCAATACATTCCTCTTTGCTTTCAAAATCCTTTCCGCTCCAGCCGAAAATATTGTTCGGGCGGAAACAATATCTTCCCCAACCGGATTCAAGGGCGGCAACCGCACAGAGAAAAAGCGCATTGACCTTATATTTTTCTTCCGCGGCAACGAATTCTTCCGCAAGGGAAGAAAGTTCACCCCTAAGTCCTTTTGAAAGTTCTTCCGGGGAATAGCCGCAGGGAGTTGTAAGGTCGAGTTTTGCCGCTTCTTTTCCGGATATTGCAAAAGTTTCGGTTCCGGAAAAAATAATTGAAAATAATATAAATACAGCAACAAGTTTTTTCATAAAAATAAAAGCTCCGTTCTTTTTTTTGGGATTTTTTGCTTTGAAGCAAAAAAATCATTGGAAAAAAGCGGGGCTTTTATTCAGTTTTTTCAGAAAAAGAGCGGCTGGACCTGTTTTCCTGAAAGAGCATTTTCAACCGCTTCTGCGCTTTTTTCAAAATGCGCCACCATCGAAGCCGGTTTTCCTTCAGGAGAATCCTGACCCATCGGAACAAAATAAACGTTTTTCGCGTTCATAAGCTTTCCGATATTCTGTGCAGAAGCGCCGAGAGCGTCGTTTGTTGAAACTGCAATAACAAGAGGTCTGCCGTTGCGCAAATGCGCTTTTGCGGCCATAGTAACAGCCGTGTCCGTAATTCCGTTTGCAAGTTTTCCAAGGGTGTTCCCGGTACAGGGTTCGATAAGCAGAACGTCAAGAAGCGATTTCGGACCAATTGGTTCCGCGCCGGCAATTGTTGTAATCGGTTCCTTCCCGCAGATTTCGGTTATCTTTTTTCGAAAATCCTCCGCTTTTCCAAAACGGCTGTCTATGGAAGAAGCCCCTTCGGACATTATTGGCGTTATATCATAGCTTTCTGCAAGTTTTTCCATTTCCGAAAGGACCTTTTTAAAAGTGCAGAATGAACCGCAAAGGGCAAAACCAAGCCGCTTTTTATCTTGCATCGGGAATTTCCTCCGTTTCCGAAATAATATTGAGCACGGTTTCCTTTAAAATTTCCCCGGCTGTTTTGGGCGCAAATTTTCCCGGAAGCCCAAGCGCTTTTTCCGCCGTTATTCCAAGTTCCTTTGCGGCAAAAAAATCCGTTCCGCAAGGTTCGGAAGCAAGGTCGATTATTATTGCGCCCTTATCCATGAGCACCAGTTTTTCCTTTGTGAGCACCCCGGCGGGAACTGTGTTGAAAACGACCTTGAATCTTCCGATTTCATTTTCAAGAAGCCGAAATTCAAGCGGTTCCATTCCTTCGGAACGGATCCATGCAAGGTCTGAAAAACGCCTTGCCGCAACAGTTACCTTTGCATCAAGAGCTTTTAAAATCGCAGAAAGAAGCCTTCCGATCCTTCCGTAACCGAGAACGAGCACCGGCATCGCGCTGATGGATTCTGTGAGCATTTCAAGAAGTTTTGAAACCGCCGCCTCCGCCGTAAGGGCGGCATTTCTAACCGCAAATTCTTCCCGATAGTAATAATCAAAAACAGATATTTTTCGTTCCTTTGCTTCCGAAACAGTTTTTTGCGGCAAAAGTCCGCCTATGAGCACCGCACCTTCCGGTACGTGCTCAACAACATTGGAAAGCAAGGTTTTTTTCTTTGAAAAAGCTGTTTTCAAATAGCCTTCCCTGTCCGAACAGGGCAAAGGAAGGACAACGTTTTTTGCTTTTTCAAATTCGGCAACATCATATATGTTCTCTGCTTCTTTCGGAATATCCGCTTCCTCAAAACCAAAAATTTTTACATCGTAACCTTCTTTAATCAAAGCTTTTGCAAGATAGACCGACCGAAGGTCGCCGCCGGCTATATAAAATGAATCGTTCATTTTCAAAACCTCCGATTTTTCGGGATGCCACATCCTATGCATGCAGCGCCTTTCTTGTTACATTCACGGTTTTTCGTAAGGTTTCATAAAATAACATTGACCGAAGGGAGGATTTACTGATGTTTTTTGATGCTCTTGCAGTACTTGTAATCACATTTTTTGCCGCCGTCGGAATGGTCGATGCCGCCGAATGGCTTTTGAAAAACCCGCTCCGCAAAAAGATAAAACACAAGGTTTTTGTTGTTGCAAAAATAAGTTCCGCGCCTCCTGATGATATTGAACTTGCCCTGCGCAGTATCCTTGCGGAAACAAACGGGTTATCCCGGGAAGTTTTTCTTGATTGCGAAGATGCTTCCGAAGAAGCTGTTTCAATCTGTGAAAGGCTTGAACGGCGTTTCGATTGCAGCCTTTTCCGCGGAGAAGAAGAAGTTGTTTCAATGTTCCGGGAATGTTTACACGGACAGAAAAAAACGCTATAATATAATCTATAATACAGGATGGAGAAAGAAAATGCTTGATAAAAACGAAAAACAGGAACCCCAGAAAATAAGCGGCACCGTTGACGGAATTGTTGCATATAAGGCAGAAAGCGGGTTCGTTGTGTTTGATCTTGATATGCAGGGCGAGCTTGTAACTGTTGTCGGCGAGCTCGGCAAAGTTGAAGCCGGCGAGGAAGTTTCCCTCACCGGCACTTTCGCGTCCCATCCTACATACGGAACCCAGTTCCGGGCCGACGTTTGCGAAAGAAGGCTTCCCGCTTCCGCAACCGCTATCCGCAAATATCTTTCCGGCGGTTCTTTTAAAGGGGTCGGCCCGGCAATTGCAAAACGAATCGTTGAAGCTTTCGGCGAATACACCCTTGAGGTAATCGAAAACACCCCCCTTGAACTTGCAAGGATAAAAGGTATTTCCGAAAAACTTGCTCTTGAAATCAACGCCGAATATCTTCGCGCTTTCGGCGCAAGAAAAGTTATGGCCGCCTTACAGGATTTTGGCCTTGCCGCGGCAATTGCCGTCCGGGCATGGAAAAAATGGGGCACAAACGCCGTTGATTATATAAAAGAAAACCCATATCTTCTTTGCGACCCCGAAATCGGCCTTGATTTTTCCGAGGCGGACGCAATTTTTATCAAAAAAGGCGACCCCCAGGATATCCGCCGCCTTAAAGCGGGGATAAAGCATGTCCTTGTTCACAACCTTGACAACGGCCACACCTGCCTTCCGGAAGAAAGTCTTCTTGCGGCTTCCGCCGGGCTTCTTGGCGAAGCGGATGAAATGGGCGAAGCTCTTGAACAGCTTATACAAAAAGAAGAGCTGGACGAATATTACAGAAACGGAAGAAGATATATCTATCTTCCTTCGCTTTTCCTTGCGGAAACTTCCGCCGCAGGCCGCCTTAAAATGATGCTTATGGGTTCCGGCGAAACAGCTTCTTCCGCCCTTGACAAAACAATCGAACTTCTTGAGGAAGAACTTGGGATCGAATACGATTCTCTTCAAAAACGCGCACTTAAGAATGCCGTTCAGAACCATGTTTTTGTCCTTACCGGCGGACCCGGCACCGGCAAAACAACGACTCTTAACGCCCTTATAAAACTTCTTGAACAACAGGGGGACGAAGTTGTTCTTGCCGCCCCCACCGGAAGAGCCGCCAAGCGTCTTGCGGAACTTACCGGCCATGAGGCAAAAACCATCCACCGCCTTCTCGAGGTTGATTATTCCGGAAATGAACTTACGCCGATTTTCCGAAGGAATGAACGCAACCCGCTAAAATGCGACACGCTTATAGTGGACGAAATGTCGATGGTCGATACCCTTCTTTTTGATTCTCTTTTACGGGCGCTTCCCTTCCACAGCCGCCTTGTAATGGTCGGGGATTCCGACCAGCTTCCCTCCGTAGGCGCCGGAAATGTTCTTCATGACCTTATCCGTTCGGATATTCTTCCTTCCGTAAAACTTGATACAATCTTCCGCCAGGCGGCGGAAAGCATGATTGTCACCAACGCCCACGATATTGTAAACGGAGAATACCCCTATCTTGAATCCAAAGACAACGATTTCTTTTTCCTTCCGCGCCAGACTGAAGCAGAATGTGCAGCAGCGGTCTGCCAGCTTTGTGAAAAGCGCCTTCCAAAAGCATACAACTTTTCTCCCCTTTGGGATATCCAGGTTCTCTGTCCCGGAAAACGCGGCGAAGCAGGAACATGGAACCTTAATGTCGAACTGCAGAAACGTCTTAATCCTCCTGACGGAAAGAAAAAAGAATTCCGCCACGGGGGCCATCTTTTCCGTGAAGGCGATAAGGTCATGCAAACAAAAAACGATTATGACATGACCTGGTCAAAGGATGACGGAGAGATAGGAAGAGGCATTTTCAACGGCGACATCGGAATTATCGAAAAAATGGACCCCATCGGAAGAATGATGTCGATCCGTTTTGACGACAGAGTTGCCGAATATCCTTTTGACAGCGCCGGCGAACTTGACCATGCTTATGCAATCACGGTGCACAAAAGCCAGGGCAGCGAATTTGAAGCGGTGATCCTTCCGCTTTTTGAAGCAAATTCCCGGCTTTATTACCGAAACCTTCTTTATACCGCCGTTACAAGGGCAAAAAAACTCCTTATCATCGTCGGAAACGCAAGAGCCGTTATGGCAATGGTGGACAACAACCGCAAAAGCGGAAGATTCACAAATCTCCGGTTCATGATGAAAGATTAAGTTTTAAGCCTTTCCGACAGGGGCCTTGTTTTCAAAATAATTTACATTCTTTTAATTGACAATTGATGCTTTTGGACTTACACTTATAAAATAATATTAATGAATTATAGAATCGGAGGATAAAAATGCCTGCTGATATTGGAATAGATCTTGGCACCACCAAAATAATCGTGTATGAAGCCGGCCGCGGAGTTGTTTTCCGCGAACCGAACGTAGTTGCCGTCAACAACGACACCGGCGAAGTTCTCGCCGTTGGCGAAAACGCCTATAAAATGGTCGGACGCACCCCGGGTTATATAACCGCGGTTAGCCCCATGGGCGGCGGAGTTATTTCTGATTACAACCTTACAAACGTACTCATCCACCATGCTCTCAAAAGAGTTTGCGGAGACAGCTATCTTAAACCGAAGGTCGCAATCTGCGTTCCTTCAATAATAACAGACGTTGAACAGCGCGCGGTTGTTGATGCCGCCCTTGCCGCCGGCGCAAGAAAAGTTTTTCTTATTGAAGAACCCGTTGCGGCCGCCATGGGAGCAGGGCTTGATATTTCAAAAGCCGAAGGCCGCCTTATTGTCGATATCGGCGGCGGAACATCGGACATTGCCCTTCTTTCCCTTTCGGGCGTTGTATGCAAACATTCCATAAAGCTTGCGGGACAGCGTTTTGATGAAGAAATAATCCGCTATATCCGTCTTCGCCACGGAATCCTTATCGGAGAAAGAATGGCCGAAGAAGTTAAAAAGAATATCGGAACCTGCTGGAATTTTGACGACGACCGAACTTTTGAAGTAAAGGGACGAAACCTTCTTACCGGTCTTCCCGGAAGAGTTACCATTCACTGGCAGGAACTTTCGGATATCTTTTATGACCTTGCGGACCAGCTTGCCGCCGCAATTCAGAAAGTTTTTGAAAAAACTCCGCCTGAACTTGCGGGCGACGTTAAAACCAACGGAATTCTTCTAACCGGCGGCGGAGCAAGGCTTCACGGTCTTGACAAATTCCTTGAAAAAAGGTTTAACCTTAAAGTTTCTGTCGCGGAAAACCCCGAAGAATGCGTTGCAATCGGAACCGGAGAATCTTTCAACCTTCAGGGATATCTCCGGGACTGCATTTCCGAAGCAAACACCCGTCTTCACGGATAATTATTATCAGAAAGGACGTTTTTTCAATGGAAAAGAAAATCGGAAAAACCGGACTTCTGCGCCGGTTTATGCCATATTACAGACCCTATCTTCCAACCCTTTTGCTGGATCTTTTCTGCGCGATTCTGACAACTGTCTGCGACATCGTTCTTCCGATGATAGTCCGTACCATCACCAACGCTGCAACAGAGGACATAGGTTCTCTTACAATTCAGATGATCCTTGAGATTGCCGGAATTTATATCATCCTCCGCGTTATCGACACCGCGGCAAACTATTTTATGACCAACATCGGTCATATGATGGGCGCGCATCTTGAAGCGGATATGAGAAAAGATTTCTTTTCCCACCTGCAGGATCTCAGCTTCAGTTTTTACAGCAGCAACAAGGTTGGCCAGCTTATGAGCCGCCTTTCAAAAGATCTTTTTGACGTTACCGAATTTTCGCACCATGCCCCGGAAGAAATTCTTATCGGAATTGTAAAATTTGTTGCCTCGTTTATAATTCTTATCAACGTAAACGTTCCGCTTACAATTTTCATCTTCCTTATGATCCCGATTCTCGGAATTTTTGTTCTTAAACTCCGCCGGGAACTTGAACATGCTTTTTACAGCGAACGTTCCCAAATCGGCGAAATCAATGCACAGATAGAGGACAGCCTTCTTGGAATCCGCGTTGTTCAGTCCTTTGCAAACGAAGATATCGAACGCGAAAAATTTAAGAAAAACAACGAAATCTTCCTTGGAATCAAGCGTAAGGCATACCGCGCCCTTGGAAAACTCCATTGTGTAATTCGCTTTTTCGACGGCTGTATGTATATAATCGTTGTTGCCGCCGGAGGAATTTTCCTTATGAACGGATACATAACTCCCGGCGACTACGCCGCATATCTTCTTTATACCACCGTTCTTCTTAACACCGTTTCCCGCCTTGCGCAGTTTACCGAAACCTTTATGCAGGGCTTTACCGGAATCGAGCGTTTTTATGAAATTATGGATGTGGAACCGGAAATCACCGATTCTCCGAACGCAAAACCCATCGAAAACGTAACCGGCGAAATAACCCTTGAAAACGTAACTTTCAAATACAGCGATTCGGAAGAAACCGTTCTTTCCGGAATTGATCTTCATGTTGAACCCGGCGACAATATTGCCCTTGTAGGTCCTTCCGGCGGCGGAAAAACCACTCTTTCCAACCTTATTCCCCGATTCTACGACGTTTCCGAAGGCCGGATCCTTCTTGACGGAAGGGATATCAAGGATATCACCCTTTCAAGCCTTCGCAACAACATCGGCGTTGTTCAGCAGGACGTTTATCTTTTCAGCGGAAGCATTTTTGAAAATATCCTTTACGGAAAACCTGACGCCACCCGTGAAGAGGTTGTTGAAGCTGCAAAGCTTGCCGGCGCGCATGAATTCATTTCCGCCCTTGATGACGGTTATGATACCTATGTGGGCGAACGCGGAGTTAAACTTTCCGGCGGACAGAAACAGCGGATTTCAATTGCGCGCGTTTTCCTTAAAAACCCGCCGGTACTCATTCTTGACGAAGCAACTTCCGCCCTTGACAACGAAAGTGAGCGACTTGTTCAGAAGAGCCTTGAACGTCTTTCCGAAGGAAGAACCGTTTTCACCATTGCCCACCGTTTGAGCACCATTCGAAACGCAAAAACAATTCTTGTACTCAACGACGAAGGCATTGTTGAGCACGGCAACCACGAGGAACTTATGGCAAAACAGGGCGTTTACTATAATCTTCAGATGATGGCGGAAAGCTGATAAAAGATAAAATAAAAGGGCACCGCAGAGCGGTGCCTTTTTTATTATTCAATTCTTGCGATAACAAATTTGTCGGTCTGGTAATTGATAACTCCAAGCTTCCAAAGCTTCATATAGCGGATCCTTTCCTGGAAAAACGGGATCGGATCCCTAAATTCTCCGTCCGTGCCTTCTTCCATAACCCGAAGAAGACAGGCTGTATCTTTCACTCTTTCAATACCGTTTTTAAAAGGTTCATAGCGGTATTTATAATCCTCATTGACCCAAAGAAAGCCTATGAGGGTTTTATTATAAGACACCTCATATTTTTCCATAATTCAACTATCAGCGAAGGGTGATATATGCGGCGTATGCAGCATACATTGCAATGCAAAGAGCGCCTTCAAATCTTGTGGTTTTGTTTCCGGTTTTGCCGAATGCATACATAACAAGAGTAATACCCATAAGGATAACGGTATCGATGATAAGAAGGTTGGAAGCGTTGATCACGGTAAGAGCTGAAGCTGAACCGAGAATGAAAAGGACGTTGAAGATGTTGGAACCGACAACGTTGCCGAGGGCAAGGCCGCTGTCGCCTTTTTTAGCGGCAACAATTGAAGTTACAAGTTCCGGAAGAGAAGTTCCGGCGGCAACGATTGTAAGACCGATAAAGGTTTCGCTCATTCCGATGGCTTCTGCAATAAGAACGGCGTTGTCAACAACAAGGTCGCCGCCGAAGATAATTGCAACAAGGCCGCCGGCGATGCAGAGAACGCTTTTAAAAGGGGACATTGCTTTGATATCGTCGCCTTCAATGCGGTTTTTCTTTGCGGAACGGATGAGAAGAAGGATATATGCGACCATACCGATTAAAAGCAGCACACCTTCGATGTTGGAAATCTTCATGTCAAGCATCATAACAAGAAGAACGCCCGATGCCCCAAGGCTCCACCAGATATCGCGGGTAAGAATTACTTTTTCGGAAACGACAGGGCAGATAATTGCCGAAACACCAACAACGATAAGAAGGTTGAAAATGTTGGAACCGACAACGTTGCTGAGCGCAATGTCGCTGCTTCCGGAAAATCCTGCGGAAATACTTACAGCGGCTTCGGGAGCGCTGGTACCCATTGCAGCAACGGTAAGACCGATTATTACAGAAGGGATTTTGAGGAGTTTTGCGACGGAAGAAGCGCCGTCAACAAAAAAATCTGCGCCCTTTATAAGAAGGACGAAACCTGCGATAAGAAGAACATACATCATCATAAAAAACAAACCTCCGAAATTTCCTGCGTAAGGGCATAAAAAAACAAGACCCTTTGCGCATTTTTTTGCGGCAAAAGTCTTGTTGTTTAATACACTACCCGGCCTTTCGGCGTGATGACGAATAATGCAACGCCTTTCAAAAAAAGAAAGACGCCAACTACTCCCTATTGACTTAAAGTATTTTACCATATTTTTTCTTTTTGTCAACCCCAAATTAAATAGGTTATATATATTATACATATTTAACTGCATGATTTTTTGACACAAAAAAAGCGCCCTTTTCGGCGCGAACAAACACAAATGAAATGACCCTTGAATTACCGCATCTTTCACCTACGATAAAGCAAGGGTCATCTCTGTTCGATTTTAGTATCTAACATCATTTTAACCTCTCTTTCTTCTTATTCGGACGATCTGCGCTGCCTTCGTATGTCAATTATTCCGTTCCCATTAACACTTCTTTTTTCTTCTTTTCCCCTTAAGCGGGTTGATCTTGATGCTGGAACTTTTTTATATATTCTTTCCGAAGGTCAGCAATTACTCAGATTTTTATGATGTTCTTTTAATCTGAGTTTCCGGATGTTTTTTCTTTACATCGGATCTATCCTTTCTGTGACTTAAATATACCACTCTTTTTTTCGAATTTCAATCCGCAATTCCTTACGAATTTCCCCGAAATTCTTTGTGCATTGTTAATAAAAAATTTTTATTATGTTTAAAAATATTGACATTTGTTTCTAAATCTGATAAATTAAATATGTTATCCGGCCCAAAAGGCCGTTTTTTTATGCGGTAAAAACAGACATAAAAAAAACGCCCCATTCCGGGCGAAAAACCTTCAAAAATAGAAATAACCCTTGACCGAATGCATCTTTCACCTGCATCGACCAAGGGTTATTTCTGTGAACTCTTAAAGTCTAACATTTTTCAACCTCTCTTTCTTTTTGATACCGAAGCCTCCGTATCACCATAAATCAGTTCGGTTTTTTTGTTTTTCTTTTCGCACTTCTTCTAACAGCCTGTTCCGAACTTTTATTGCCGAAGGTCTTTCGATCCCCTTTTTGAAAACCCTTCTTTACGAGTTTTCATTTTTTCATTTGTACATCGGGTATCATCCTTTCTGTGATTAAAATATACCACGTTTTTTGCCGTTTTTCAATCCGCAATACCTTACGAAATTGCGCCGATATCTTTGTGCAAAAAGTATATTTTAACGGTATAATGTTGAAAACTATTGACATTTAAGATAGTTTTTGATATATTTTGATTGTTGGGTCGGCTAAAAGCCGGCTTTTTTTGTTCCTAAATTTCCCTTGCAAGCTTTAAAAGATAGTTCATTTTTGCTTTCTGGGCATTATGTTCATATATGGCGGATTCCAGAAGATATTCATCGGTTGTAAGGTTAAAAACCGTTTCGGTCCTGCGGATCTCCGCTTCAAGCGCTTCGATATCGGACCGAAGGCGTTCGCGCTCTTCCTTTCGTTTTTGCAAAAGCCTTTTTTCTTTTCTTTTTTGAGTAAAATTCATTTTTTTCGCCTCCGGTTCCATATTTATGAAAAAGTTTTGGCGGGTATGATTTATTTTATTCAAATCGTTTGACAAAACCGGATTATAACGCTATAATATTAAAGCTGTAATTTAATACCGAGGTGTAGCGCAATTGGTAGCGCGCCTGCTTTGGGAGCAGGATGCTGCAGGTTCGAGTCCTGTCACTTCGACCAAAAAAGCACGATGGTTTTGATACAAAACCATCGTGCTTTTTCTATATTGGTTGATATTTACACAGCAATTTGATACAATCTATTCGACAAACTTGAATTTGACGAGGAGAATATTCAATGAAAATCTATGATATTTCTCAAGAGGTTTTCAGTTGCGAAGTATATCCTGGTGACCCTGTACCAGAGAAAACAGCACTGAAATCAATGCAAGAAGGTGAAGTATATAATTTAACTG
>JAFSEN010000070.1 GCA_017435745.1 Oscillospiraceae bacterium | reverse complement strand
ATATAGCAGTCAACTCTGCTTAAAAAATCCGGGCGTTTTCCGATAACGCTGAGGTTTCCGACTATAACATAGACTTTTTTATTATATTTTTCTGCAAGAGAAAGAACTTTTTCTGCAATAGCTTCGTTTGTATCAATCTCAAGAACAATGTTTTCACAATTTTTGACAATTTCTTCGCCTTTTGCTCCGATAAAGGATTCAAGAGCTTCAAGGTCTGGCATCTGGCTTGTGGAACCTGCAAGGTCACCTTTTTCATCCATAACCGCAAGCCACATTCCGACTCCGCCGCTGGGAACCATTGTAATATAATCGGTTCCCACTCCGATGTTCTGAAGATGGTCAACAACGTCAAGACCGATTGGGGTATGGTCAGCAACGCTTACAAAATTAACGGGCATTCCGACGTTTGCAAAATCTTCACAAACGTTGCGGGAAACTCCGCCATGGACGATTTTTACGTTACCGAGGTTGGTTCCGGTGGGAATGTATTTTCCGAAAGGAAAACCTTTTACATCGACAAAAGATACGCCGAAAACAGCTGTTGCAGCCAATTTAAACACTCTCCTAAAAAACATCATTAACAAAGTTACTATATCACAATTTGCGATAAAAAGCGACATTATTTTCGAAAATAAAAATAATTTTCTAACATCTTAACTTTCTGCCGATAAAGTGTTATACTATAATGTACGAATATTACCGAAAAGGAGATATATAAAATGAGCGAATGTAATCATGACTGCGAACATTGCAGCCAAAACTGTTCTTCAAGACAAACTCCCGAAAGCTTTCTTGTTGACCAGAACGAATTTTCCGATATCAAACACGTAATCGGTGTTGTAAGCGGAAAAGGCGGCGTCGGAAAATCCCTTGTAACATCTCTTCTTGCAGCGAATATGCAGAAAAAAGGTTTTAAAACTGCGGTACTCGATGCGGACGTGACCGGTCCTTCAATTCCGAAAGCTTTCGGTATCAATACCAAGGCAACCGGTTCTGCCGCAGGAATCATTCCGGAACTTTCCAAAACCGGAATTGAAGTTATGTCCGTAAACCTTCTTCTCCAGGACGAAACCGAACCCGTCGTTTGGCGCGGTCCGGTAATTGCGGGAACTGTAAAACAGTTCTGGCAGGACGTTGTATGGAACGACGTTGACTATATGTTTGTCGATATGCCTCCGGGTACCGGCGATGTTCCGCTCACAGTTTTCCAGTCCCTTCCCGTTGAAGGAATCGTTGTTGTAACTTCTCCGCAGGAACTTGTGGGAATGATCGTTGAAAAAGCCGTAAAAATGGCCGGAATGATGAACATTCCCGTTCTTGCGGTCGTTGAAAACATGTCCGGTTTCAGATGCCCGGATTGCGGAAAAGTTCATAACATTTTCGGCGAAAGCCATATTGACGAAATTGCCGAAAAATACGGAATCCCCGTAACCGCAAAAATTCCTATGGATCCTTCCGTTGCCGCAAAATGCGACGCAGGCGATATTGAATATTGCGAAGAAAACTGGCTTGAACCGGTTGTTGAAAAACTTTCCACCCTTGGCTGATTGCCGAAAGACCCCACGGAGGACGTAAAATGAACAGAGAAATTGCTGTAGAAACCCTTAAAAAATATAACAAAGTTGCTTTCCATATCCGCCACGCATATACTGTAGAAGGCGTTATGCGCTGGTTCGCAAACGAACTCGGTTACGGCGATGAAGCGGATTTTTGGGCAACGGTCGGCCTTCTTCATGACGTTGACTTTGAAAACTGGCCGGAAGAACATTGCATAAAAGCTCCGGAACTTCTTCGGGAAGCCGGTTTTGACGAAAGATTTATCCATGCTGTCTGCAGCCACGCTTACGGAATGACTTCCGACGTTGAACCGGAACACCAGATGGAAAAAGTTCTTTTCGCTGCGGATGAACTTACCGGTTTAGTATGGGCTGCGGCAAAAATGCGTCCTTCAAAAAGCTGTATGGATATGGATGTTTCCAGCCTTAAGAAAAAATTCAAGGATAAAAAGTTTGCAGCGGGTTGCAGCCGCGAAGTTATAAAACTCGGTGCGGAGCGTCTTGGCTGGGAACTTCCGGAACTTCTTGAAAAAACGCTTGAAGCAATGAAATCCTGCGAAGCTTTTGTTGAAAAAGAAATGGAAGGCATTGAAGAATAAGGAGAACAAAATGAAATACGATTTTGAAACTCTTGTAAACAGAAGAAACACCGGCGCCCATAAATGGGAAGGAATGTATGCCCAGCTTCCGGATGCTTCCGACGAAATTGTTCCGCTTTCCGTTGCGGATATGGAACTTAAAAACCCTCCGGCAATAGTTGAAGGCCTTAAGAAATATTTGGATAAAACGATTCTTGGATATACCGGCGAAACGGAAAATTACTATAAAAGCGTAACTTCCTGGATGGAACGCCGCCACGGCTTTTCTCCGAAAAAAGAATGGTTCGTAATGACCGCGGGCGTTGTTCCGGCAATTAAGGAAATGGTCGGCGCTTTCACAAAAGACGGCGATTCCGTTTTGATGCTCACCCCGGTTTATTATCCTTTCTATTCAAGTGTTGAGGCAAACGGAAGAACCGTTCTCGGAAGCGAACTTATCCTTGAGGGAACCGAATACAGAATCGATTTCGAGGATTTTGCGGAAAAAGCCGCAAGACCCGAAACAACCCTCTGCATTCTTTCAAGCCCCCATAACCCGATCGGCAGAATCTGGACAAAAGAGGAACTCCTCAAACTTTGCGAGATCTGTCTTGAAAACAACGTTTTCATCATCTCCGATGAGATTCATTTCGACCTCATAATGCCTGGATTTGAACACGTTTCCATGGGAACTTTTGAGGAAAAATATCTCAACAACTGCGCAATCTGCACAGCGCCCAGCAAAACCTTTAACCTTGCAGGTCTTCAGACTTCCAATATTTTTATTCCGAACGAAGAATACAGAAACAAAATGACCGCCGCAAGGGGATATTTCTCACTCAACATTTTCGGTTACAAAGCCTGCGAGCTTGCTTACGATAAATGTGAGGAATGGCTCGAAGAGCTTCTTCTTTTCCTTGATGAAAACAGAAAATTTGTCGAGGAATTTGTTGCTGAAAAAATGCCGGAAGTTAAAGTTCACCGCCTCCAGGGTACATATCTCATGTGGCTGGATTTCCGCGCATGGGGAATGGATGAAAAAGCGCTTGAGGACTTTATGATACATAAAGCCAACGCGATTTTTGATGAGGGCTATGTTTTCGGAAAAGGCGGAATCGGTTTTGAGCGAATCAACATCGCCTGCCCGAAACGCGTTCTTGAAGCAACCCTTGAAAGAATCTGTAAAGCAAAACAGGAAATCTGATATTTTTTTTAAAACTGTAGGGCGGGGCTGCGCCCTTAGGGTACCGAAGAAGTACCCTTGGGGTACTCCCGCCGTTTTTTATATTTTGCATTTTACTGTAGGGAACGGTCTTGACCGTTCCTTTTTTTGTGAGGATTTTTGTTGATATTGCAAACGCAAAGTGATAAAATAAAACTGCGACGCAAACTTAATATAACTTTCCAAATGGTTAGGTGTGCATTTTTATCCCATGATAAAAATGCATGCTCTATTTTCGCATACCTGCCAATGGAAAGTGAAAGTTTGTGTCGCAGCAATCGGAGCTTGCGTTTTTTGTGCGTAGCTTCGGCTGCGCACTTTTTTGTTTTCAGGAGGATGAAAAAATGAAAAAAATATTGGCACTTGTTTTGGCGTTTATTATGTTGCTTTCTCTGTGCGGGTGCGGTACAACAAATGTTGTTCATGAAGTATTAAATTCCGTTGCTGAAGAATCAAATCCAGTTGTTGAAGGCAAAATTAACGAAACATTAACATCTGAAGATATCTCGATAAAAGTAACCGCTAAATTCGGAAAAGGCGAAAATTTATTGGAAGGTGAATTGTTGGATTTTAAAAATCATTATGCAGGCAGATATGATATCGGTAAAGTTTTGGCAATTGAAATAGAAATTGATAATATGTCGAAAAATACGCTGTATCTTAATACAGACAATGTAATCGTTGAATATGCTGACGGATATAAATATCAGATAGACTTTGATGTACATTCTTTATGTTCCGATGTATGGATGGATTATATGGATCCGCTTGCAGAAGAAACACATTATTGGGCGGTAGAAATTCCTCAAAAAGTTATTGATTCCGATGAACCGATTCTTATTCATTTTAGTCCGGAAATATATGATGTCGAAAATTCCAAGATTATTCCCGGACCCAAATTTACTATAAAATACAGATGATTTCATAGATAAACAAAAAGCCCTCCGGAATTTCCGGAGGGTGGTTTTTTTATGGAGATATTGAAGTAAAATAGGGGTTTCCAAAATCGCCGTTTATGGAAACGCTTGTCCATTTATAAGTGTCGTACCAAATCCGCTTTCCTTTAAAGGTAACGCTGTAAGCATATTCGTTTCCGCTTTTTGCTTCGCCTAAAACAGTAAAAGTGAGCCAGATATCTCTTTTGGAGGAATTCATTTCAACGTGTTCTTTTCCAACAGGCCTTGCGGAAACAAAAACCGGGTGGCGTTCTTCGGAATTTTCAATGTTTTCAAGAAATTTTTCAGTAAGTTCTTCCGAATATTTATCAAAAAGAAAAGTGCGGTAACCGCCGGAACAGGCGGCGGAATCAAAACGCACCGTTCCGAAAAGACCAATCAGAACATAAGCCGCCGCGGCAAGAAAAAGCAATGTTCCGATAATTATTGCGATGATTTTTATAACAAGTTTTTTTGTTATTTTAATTTTCTTCTTTTCCGGAGCGGGTTTTCCTTCCGGAAAATAAAAATCCTTTCCCGTTGCCAAAAACTGCACCGAAGTGTTGAGAAGTTCGGCAAGCTTTATCAGATTTTCAGTATCCGGGGAAGATAAATCTTTTTCCCATTTTGAAACCGCCTGGCGCGAAACATCAAGCTGTTCGGCGATATATTCCTGGGAATATCCGGCGTCCTTTCTTAAATTTGCGATTCTTTCACCAAGAGTCATTTTTATCACCTCCGTGATGATATATTATCAAAAAGCTGCGTTGCAAGCCACCAACCATATGTCAACTATTGGTTGCGGCTATGAAAAACTCGCTTTATTTCAAATTGAAAACTCCCGTAGAGGGCGATATAATTTAATCACAGCCGGCGAATGAATAAAAAAGGAGTTTTTGAAAAAATGGAAGAAAATCTTTATCTCATAAGCCATCTTACTCTTATAACAGGTCTTTCCGACCGTACCATAAGAAATTACATCGCTTCCGGAATCCTTAAAGGCGAAAAGATTAACGGAATCTGGCATTTTACTCCGGAAGAAGTTGACGCTTTTATTAAAAATCCTGCGGTGCGCCCGAGCATTATTGCAAAGAATAATTCCGTAGTCTATGATTTTATGCTCAACGACAGCAAAAAGGAAGAAGAAACCTGCGTTATCCTCGATTTGCCGAAATGCGATATAAAAGAAACGGCCGAGTTCTTTTGTTATGGAATCAGCAACGGAGATTATAAGGATATAAATTTCAGTTTCGACGGAAATTATAAAACACCGAGAATTATTCTCCGGGGAAAACCTTCCGACGTTTTCGGTCTTATCAACGAATTTTATAAAAGCTTCCGCGTTTAACGGGAGCTTATTTTATTTTTTCTTATTTATAAAACTGTGAACGTCGCTGTGGAACTTTTTTCTGTCGTATTTGTGTTCGCTGATTTCCTTGTTGATCAAAGCGCCTATAAGAGTTATGTTGGAAAGAATATAAAGCCACAGCATCAGGATAATTACGGAAGCAAGAGAACCATAGATAGCGGAATATTTTACCGAAGAACTTATGAACCAGGAGAAAAATCCGCTTACAACGGTAAAAACGACCGAACCGAAAACCGCGCCGGGAAGAACGTTTATGTGATATGGGCTTCGCCACGCGTTTGCATAATAGACAACATAAAGCATTCCGGTGGAAATAAGGTTTAAAATTATAAAACGCATCCAGTTCCAAAGATTGGCAAGGTCAAAAAGATTTATAAAATCTATCGTCGCAAAAAAAGGCTCAAGAAAGTTTATAAGCCATCTTCCGGCGATTACGATTATTGCAAGAATATAAACTATCAGAAGGAAAGCAACGGAAAAAACAAAACTCAGTATAAATCTTATGCTGTCTTTTCCTCCGCGGCTTTCAAAAATTTCGCGAAGAGTATCCGAAAGGGTGCGGAAAGCGGCGGCGCCGGTGTATATTGCTGTTATGATTCCGATTATAAGAAGTCCATTCGATTGCGAACCCGCATAGAAAAGATAATCTTCGATTATCGAAAGCACCCCGGAGGGAATAAGTTCGGAAAAATCTTCAAGAAAAGCAATTATATCTTCTCCGAGAGCGCTTAATATCCACTGGACACAGATCAGCATCGGAAAAAGAGTCATTATAAGAAAATATGAAAGAGCCGCAGCAGAACGGTTCATCTTAAGGTTAAGAAATTTTTCGATTATTCCGATGATCCCTTTTACAGAAAAAATATGATCCATTTAAATCCTCTGTTAAAATAAATTGATTTATGATATATTTATATTATACTATCACCGTGCTGAAATTCAACTTTTTGAATTGTAAAATTTAGTTAACAAAAATTGGGGGGCGGATTTTTTTGGAGGATTTTGAAAAAATTTTAATTTGGCATTTTGAAAAATATCCGCTTATGGAGCCCGTTGACGCGGTAAAACTTTGTTTCCAAAGCGCTTTCGGCTGCGGGCATCTTGTAAAAAACGAAGAATTTGCTTTGAGCATGCTCGAAAATGAACTTGATGCAACGGAGGAAAACAGCGGTGCTCGTCTTTTTGAACCCATTGGCGGCGGATATGTCCGCCTTGATTTGCATAAAGCAAAAGCGATTGGAATTCCAAAAGAAAAAATTTGCGAAGTTTTTATAAAAAGCGCAAATTCAGGCGAAAAAACGGAATTTGGACCGAAAATAAAGCTTTTGAAAAAGCTTTCGGAAGAGCGGAAAACACCATTTTTGGAAAGAGAACTGGATGAATATCTTTCCGGATATAACGGCGAAATGGTAAGCCACGGCGAAAGATATAAAACCGAATATCACCCGGCATACAGGGTTATTCTTGAAAAACTTGCTGAAGAATTGCAATAAACGTCGGTTTATGATATTATAGTTCCAGTTTTATTTATAAAGGTGATTTTATTTATGATTCGTTTCAGAAAAGCAAAAGGAATAAAATCGGTGGAACGCAGCTATGAAAAAATCCTTTCCGCGGATTACGCAAGGGATTACGTTGAAGTCGAGCGCTTTATCGAATGCTGCAAAATGTGCCCGAATTACGGTGCAAAATGGGGCTGCCCGCCCTATGCTTTTGATGTAAGAGAAAAATATTGGAATCAATATAAATATCTCCATCTTTTTGCGTTCAAAATGTATCTTGAGGACGATATTATCGAACACGGAATGACCCAGGAAGAAATTGACGAACTTGTTCTCGGAATCCGCCACCAGAATTATATCCTTGCAAGCAAATGGATTTTGGGAATCGAAAGAGAAAACCCCGGTTCCTTTGCTCTTGACGGCGGTCACTGCGCAAAATGTAAACGCTGCACAAGACCGAAAGGAAAGCCCTGCCGCTATGAGGACAATATCCGCCCTGCGATAGATGCCATCGGCGGAAACCTTGTTAAAACCGCGGAAGAACTTTTCGGCACAAAAATCCTTTGGATCGAAAACGGAAAAGCCCCGGAATATTTCCTTTTCATTGTCGGGCTTTTAAGTAATTCCGAAGATATCAATGTTAAAGATTGAGGTTGAAAAATGAGATACGAGGAAGCCATTGAAAAATTAAATTCAGCATCACCGGAGGAACTTTCCGAAAAGATAGAAAAGCTTAAAAGTCGCGAAAATCTTTTAAAAGAGGAAAACGAGGTTCTCCTTGATGAAACCGTAGGAATGCTTTTTTCTGCATCAAAAGAGATTAAAGCTCCCGAGCTTTACAGGGTTGTTCGCAATGGCGGAAAACCGCTTTTTGATCACGAAAAAACGCTTTTTGAAGAATCTCCGCTTTTCGGCGAAGAATATATCCGCTTCAGCTATGATCCGATAGTTCCTTTTGTTGAAGGAAAAATTTCCGAAGGCGAAACCGTAAGCCTTATGACTTACCGCAAGGCTGTTGAAGAAAATCCGCTTGCGCTTCTTCTCGAAGGTTTTCCGGAAGATTCAAACGTTTTTGATATTCTTGAAAAAGACGGCCTTGAAAAAAGCGGAAAAGAAAACTATCTTAAAATTGCAAAATTCATAAAGAGCGAACTTTTAAAAGACGAAAAAGACGGAAAAATTGTCCGTAAAATAAAAAATCTTCTCGAAGGTGAAGACCCCTGCGCAGCGCTTTGCTATTCCCACGAAGGCGCCGATTACGTTGCAATGAAAAAGGATATTGTAGATATTTATTATATCTGCACAAGCGTAATTCTCTGCCGCCTGGATTGGATGGAAAACAAAGGTGAAATGGTCGAAGTTACTCCGCTTTCCCACAGCGTTGGAGCCGTTGTTCCCGGAAAAGAAATCGAATATGACGAATTCGGCGAAGTCGGAACCTTCACCTTCGAAATGGACGATTACAGATAAAAAATCTCCCGCAGATTCTGCGGGAGATTTTTAAAAAGGGGATTATAAATGGAACTTTTTTCGGAAAGATGCAAAATCCGTAACCTTTGCATTGAAGATGCGGAAAATTTATATAAAGTGCTTTCGGACGGCGAAGTTATGAAATATATCGAACCGGTTTTTGATATGGAAAAAACGGTGGATTTTATTAAAAACGCAGGTCTTTGTGAACCGCCGCTGGTTTATGCCGTGGAATTTACAGAAACCGAAAAGGTGATCGGACATCTGATTTTCCATGGTTATGAAAATTGCGGATATGAAATCGGCTGGGTGATAAATAAAAACTATTGGGGAATGGGAATTGCGGACGAACTTACAAAAAGGCTTATTGAATATTCAAAAGACGCTGGCATCGAAAGCCTGGTTATCGAATGTGACGAAAACCAAACCGTAAGCAAACATATTGCCGAAAAAAACGGCTTTGTTTATGAAGGAAAAACGGATGATCTTGAAATTTATAGGTTGATGCTGTAAAAAAACGGGCTTAAAAGCCCGTTTTTTTAGTTAAAGCTTCCGTTCCAAAGGGGAAGACCGGTTATATATTTCGCTTCAACCGCCGGAACGTAATATGCGCCGAAATTTTTAAGTCCGTTTTCCTGTGCCATTTCCGGAAGTTCAACAAGGAACCGGTAATAAGGCATCCAGATGTTTTCGCCGATTCCGCTCCGGTAAATAAGTTCAGCTTTTGCGATATATTTCTTTCCGGGCATTTCATAGGGAACGGTTGTGATATATCCTCCTTCAAGGAGCATATCCTTTGCTTCTTCGGTGGAAATAATCGGATAATCTCCGATTTTTTCCGCGCAGGAAAGTTTGTCGTTGATTCTTATGAGCATCAGTTTTCCTTCGTCGTTGGGCGCAAGCTGAATTTCGTTAAAAGAAAAGTTCAGAATATCGTTTATTTCGTCGCCGGAAAAATCGTAAATATTGTAATCTCTGATTTCTTCACCGTCGAAAGTGTATTCTTTCGAGGTCACAAAAGTCGCTTCGGAAAGTCCAACTATATCGCCGTAATTTTTATAGATATATGCGATGGTTTCAAAAGCTTCGCCTTCAGATGTTTCCGTATATGTGAAGCTTATGTCATCCGGAAGTTCTTCTCCGTCAAATCCGTTGTAAGTTACAACTACTGTGCCGTTTGACTGGATTTCAATGGTGCAATTACCGAAATCCGCTTCGATTCGGTCAACAAAATCATCGGGAATTCCGGTTCCGGAAGAAAAATCTCCGACGCGGGAATATTCAATTTCTCCGTGCTCGCCGCCGGTTATGGAATTAAGCTTTTTGAGCATGGCTTCTTCGCCGATTCCGGGATAAGCGATTCCGACTTCATTGAAAGAGTTGTTCCGGAAAACCGGAAGAACTTCGAAAACCATTTTTTTGTTCCAGGGGTTTCCGTTTTCAAGTTCGGAAATATCATAAGCGAGGTAGCCTTCAAAGCCGTAAGCGGTGGCATCGCTTTCGATATATTCAAGAATCGGAAGGAAAGAACCGTATTCGGTTCCGCCGACTTCGCCAACCGGATCATCGTTTTGTTCAGGCTGGTTCGGAACAAAGGCTTTTGCCCCGATAAACGCAACAACTGCAAATGCCGCTGCAGCAGAAACCCATTTTATCCATGTGGACTTTTTTGATTTCGGTTTTCTTATTTCGTTTGCGGATTCAATAAAATTTTCGTTTATATTATTCATTGCTTCGGAAATATCTTCTGCTTTCATAAATCAAAACCCTCCTTTAAAAGTTGTTCTTTAAGGATTTTTCTGCTCCGGAAAAGTGAACTTTTAATTTTTGATTCGCTTGTTCCAAAAAAGGAAGCAATTTCTTTAATTGAATCGGAATAAAAATAGCGGCAAACAAAAATATCCCGGTTTTCTTTGGAAAGCGAAGCCAGAAAACGGTTTATGCTTTCGGTAAGCTGATTATATTCGAATTCTTTTTCAGCGGAAAATTTATCCGGAATGCATTCGTCAAGCTCCGAAAGGGAAAGTGCATATTCGGAATTTCCGCGCTTTTCGGCGTGTTTTCTGCGAAAAATGTCTATTGCAAGGCTTCTTGTAATTTTCCCGAGAAAAGTTCGGAGAACTTCCGGTTTTTGGGGCGGAATGGTGTTCCATGCCTTCATATAGGTGTCGTTGACACATTCTTCGCTGTCTTCGATATCAAAAAGAATGTTATAAGCGATTTTTGAAAGATAACGGCCGTATTTTCTTTCCGTTTCGGCAATAGCATATTCTTTTCTGTCAAAAAACAGTTCGATTATTTTTAAATCTTCCAATTCAAAAACCTCCTTTCAGCAATATATCACGCAAAAAATTGATTTTGGTTTCGCGGATTTCAAAAAAATCCCGTCTTTCGACGGGATTTTTAATCTTTTACTGTTTTGTAAAATAATGTCCAAGGTGTTTTTTGTTGTTGATAACGCGCATCATAAAACCAACTATAAAAACCACAAGAGAAACAACGGAGATTATAGTGCTCAAAAGAGCGTTGCTGTCCATAAAAGTTGCGGAAACACCGAAAGCAACAAAACCAAGACCAACAAGAGTGCAGCCGAGTCCTTCGGTTTTGCACCATTCTTCATATTGCTCCATGGTCTTTTTTGTTTTAAGTTTCATCTTTGCTTCATAAGGAATAAATTTTTGATTTCTTGCGTTTTTTCCTCTTCCGATAAAAACAATTCCGAGAACAACGCCGAGAATAAGATATATGTAATTCATTAAAAAATCCTCCGGAAAAAATTCTTTATACAGCATATCATAAAATCCGGATTAATTAAAGTGTTTTGAATTAAAAAAATCAAAAATTAAAAATTTTGAATAATTGTAACGAATTAAAGGAAATTTTAATCAAAATTATTTGGAGTATTATCGTTTAATTGTGCTCTTGAACAGAAATCACCATAAATTGTTGAAAATGAAACAATTTAAGATTATTATTTATATAAGAATGTTGTGGAAAGGAGAGGATTTTTTATATGGCTTCAAAAAATGCAACGCTGATGACCGAAGGAAATATTTGGGAACGTATTATAAAATTCGCTCTTCCGCTTATGCTTGGATATCTTTTCCAGCAATTCTATACTGCGGTTGACAGCATTGTTGTCGGTAACTTTGTAAGCAAACAGGCTCTTGCGGCGGTTGGAACAACAACGCCGATAGTAAATATGCTGATAGGTTTTTTCACAGGTCTTTCAAGCGGAGCTTCCGTTGTAATTGCAAGAAGTTTCGGCGCCCAGAATAAGCAGAAACTTCATGATGCGGTCCATACGGCCGTCGGAATGATTTTTGCGCTGAGCGTTGTTGCAACAGCTGTGGGCGTTTTTATGGTTCCATATATGCTTCGGTTCATGAAAACCCCGGATGATGTTTTTATTGAATCCAAAACATATCTGACAATATATTTTGCCGGAATTGCTTCACTTATGATTTATAATATGGGCGCAGCAATTCTTCGTGCGGTCGGCGATTCAAAACGCCCGCTTTATTTTCTGATAGTTTCCTCTTTTGTAAACATCGTTTTTGACCTTTTGTTTGTTGTCATTTTTAAAATGGGGGTTGCAGGCGCGGCTTATGCAACTGTTCTTTCCCAGATAATTTCTTCCGTTCTTGTGCTCGGAACGCTTACAAGGGAAGAGGGAATTTATAAGCTCCATTGGGATAAAATAAAAATCCATAAATATGTTATGCGCGAGATTTTTCATATCGGTTTCCCAACGGCGCTTCAGCAAAGCATTACTTCTTTTTCAAATGTTTTTGTACAGTCGTATATAAATTCTTTTGGTTCTTCCGTAATGGCGGCCTGGTCGGCATATATAAAAATAGACCATTTTGCAATAATTCCGTTGGACAGCATTTCAATGAGTATAACAACTTTTGTCGGACAGAACCTTGGAACAAAGATGGTAAAACGCGCCGAAAAAGGAACAAAATATGCTATTATTCTGGCTTTTGCAATGACTGCGGCAATATCTGTTCCGATTCTTGTTTTTGCTCCCCATCTAATAGCTTTGTTCAATAAGGAAGCGGAAGTTATAGAATACGGAATGTTCCTTCTTCGTTTTATGACGCCTTTTTATTCTCTTGTTGCGGTAAATTCGGTGCTTTCCGGCGCGCTTTGCGGTTCCGGAGATACAAGAATACCTACGGCAATAAGGCTTTTTTCCTTCGTTGTTTTCCGCCAGATATATCTTTTCTTCGTAACACAATATACAGATTCTTTTGTTGCGGTTGCCCTCGGCTATCCTCTTGGATGGATAATAAGCGCTGTTTTCGGAACGATATATTATCTCCGCAAAAAGCGGGAAATAGAGATAAAATTTTCGGATTAAACACTTTAAAAGCCTCTTTAAAAATGGTACAATGTATGTATCAATTTTTTTAGGAGGCTTTTTCTTTGTTTACGGGAAAATATTTTATTGAAAAGCTTAACATGAAAGAACATCCTGAAGGCGGATATTATAACGAATGTCTTAAATCTGCCGATGTGATCGATGCAAAAAATATCGACAAATCTTTCGACGGCAACAGAAAACTTTGGACAAGCATCTATTTTCTTCTTAAAGACCGTGATGTTTCGTGTTTTCACCGCCTTAAATCCGACGAGATCTGGTATTATCATTCCGGCGTTCCGATGGTTATTCATATCATCAATAAAAACGGAGAACTTGAAAGGGTAAAGCTTGGCGTTGATATTGAACGCGGCGAAAGACCCCAGGTTCTTATTCCCAAAGGCAGCATTTTTGGCGCGATAATGGACGGAACCGGTTATTCTCTTGCGGGATGCATGGTTTCTCCCGGTTTTGAATTCGGTGATTTTGAACTTCTTGAAAGGGAAGAACTTCTTCGCGAATTTCCGCAGCACGAACTTATTATAAAAAGACTTACTAAATAACGTTTACAAAAGCAATATTCCGACGGTGAGTCCTGCACCGGCGGATATTGCCATTTTTAGAAGGATTTTTATTGTTTCTTTTCCGGAAAACTGTTTTTTGTATTTTAAACAGCAGGAATCGGATATATATTTTTCGGCCTGATTATTAAGCACCGAATCGGATTCAAAACGTTTTTCTTCGTTTACAAAAAACAAAACCCGGTCAAAATATCCGCCATCAACATTGTTGATTTCTATAATTTTTTTATTGACTCCGCGAATCATTTATATCTGTACCTCCACGCAATTTCTTCCTTATATAGTTTTATTTGCAAAGGTCAATTTATACATGTCTTTTTACAGTTTTTATTAAACAGTAATTATACGAAGCGGATATTTTTCGAATGAGCATTGTTGAAAACTCTGTGGAAAACGTTGAAAACTCCACGTAAAAATGCTCTGTTTCATGGGAAAAAACAGTATTTTAACAATGTGGAAACAAAAAGTTCACAATCATACAAACAGTTTATTAGACTTTACGTAAAATTTTTTTGAGCATTTGTGCTCAAAAAACGAGCATAAAAAAAGTAAAAAATGCTCGAAAAAACTGCACAAAAAGTAAATGAAAAAGGTGATTTTTTTATGAAAATCGAGAAAACCGCCGAAGGAATCAAAGTTACGGAAATAAGCAAGCTTTCTCTTCCGGAAACTTTGGACTGTGGGCAATGCTTTCGTTGGAAACCGGACAAAAACGGAAATTGGCGCGGAGTTGTAAAAGGCGTTTACGGAAATATACGTCAGGAAAACGACGGAATAACAATTATCGGAGCAGATGAAGCCCAATTCAGCGATATCTGGCTCGATTATTTTGATTTCGGCCGTGATTATGATGCCCTTAAAGCAGATTTTTCCGCAAACGAAATGATCCGTTCAGCATGTGAATTTGCTCCGGGAATAAGGGTCCTTCATCAGGAACCGTGGGAAGCTTTCATCACTTTTATAATCAGCCAGAACAACAATATTGCAAGAATAAAAGGTATTGTAGAAAGGCTTTGCGCAGCTTTCGGTGAAGAAATCGAGCCGGGAGTCTTTGCTTTTCCGACGCCGGAAAAGCTTGCTTCGGAACCTGCGGAAAGCTTTGCAAAAATTGGCTGCGGCTACCGCGCGGAATACATATCTTCCGCTGCAAAAGAAGTTTTTGAAGGAAGGCTTGATCTCGAATCGCTTAAAACTGCTCCGCTTAATGAAGCGAGAGAGTGTCTTTTAAAAGTTCACGGGGTCGGCCCGAAAGTTGCGGACTGCGTTCTTCTTTATGGACTTGGAAGAGCGGAACGCTGCCCTGCGGACGTTTGGATGAAGCGAGTCATTGCGGCGCTCGGCGGCGATATGCCGGAATGTGTTACGGAATATGCCGGAATCGCCCAACAGTTCCTTTTCCATTACGCAAGAAATTTTCCGGAAAAATTTGTCGGAATAAAAGTTAAATAAATTCCGCTTGCTCTTGAAAAGCAATCGGTTTTAGTATAAAATGGATTTGTAAAAAACTGCATTGAAAGGAAGGATTTTATATGCCGCTCGTCGGAACAAAAGAAATGTTTGCAAAAGCCTATGAAGGAGGCTATGCAATCGGCGCTTTCAACGTAAACAATATGGAAATTATCCAGGGTATCACCGAGGCTGCAGCTGAAGAGAATGCTCCGCTTATTCTTCAGGTATCTGCAGGCGCAAGAAAATATGCAAAATCCATCTATCTTACAAAACTTGTTGAAGCTGCTGTTTATGACACCGGTCTTCCGATAGCTCTTCATCTTGACCACGGTGCAGATTTCGAAGTTTGCAGAGACTGCATCGACAGTGGTTTTACTTCCGTTATGATCGATGGTTCCAAATACGATTTTGAAGATAACATCGCTCTTACAAAACAGGTTGTTGAATATGCTCATGCTCACGGCGTTTGCGTTGAAGGCGAACTCGGAACCCTTGCGGGTATCGAGGACGACGTTAACGTTTCCGCAGAGGATTCTTCTTACACCAGACCTGACCAGGTTCAGGAATTTGTTGAGAGAACCGGCGTTGATTCCCTTGCAATCGCAATCGGAACTTCTCACGGTGCTTACAAATTCAAACCCGGCCACACCCCGGAACTCCGCTTCGATATTCTTAAAGAAGTTGAAGAACGTCTTCCCGGATTCCCGATCGTTCTCCATGGTTCTTCCTCCGTTCCGCAGGAATGGGTAAAAATCGTAAACGAATTCGGCGGCCAGATGCCAGACGCAATCGGTATTCCGGAAGAACTTCTCCGCGAAGCAGCAAGAATGGCAGTCTGCAAAATCAACATCGACTCCGACCTTCGCCTTGTATGCACCGGTTCCATCCGCCAGCATTTTGTTGAGCATCCGGATCATTTTGACCCCAGACAGTATCTTAAACCTGCAAGAGAAAACATCAAAGAAATGGTTCGCCACAAAATCGTTGACGTTCTCGGCTGCAACGGAAAAGCATAATTTTAATGAAAACGAAAAAGACCGCCGGTGGGCGGTCTTTTTTTATTTTTGCAATAGTGATATAATTATAAAGAGAAAGGCGGTGAAGCCTATGAAAATGAACATCAAAAAAGCTGTTATAATTCTTCTTTTTTCGGCGGCTTTGCTTGCCGGAATTGTTTTTCTTTTCCTCGGAATAAAAGAAAGCATTGCCCTTGCTGTGAAAACGAAGGATTGGTTCGAAGCGCCCGGGTATTTTCGGGATTACAGCGTTTATAATGTTGATGATGAGGGCGAAACAACTTACCGCCTGCGCTATGTCTTCTATTCCGGAGGTGCGGAATATTTTGTTGAAACGGATTACGGAGGCGAAATAATTCCGGAAATCGACAGTGTAAGAACAGTTCTTTATGAACCGGAAAACCCTGAAAATGCGGTGCTCAAAGGCGGAACAGCTTCCGCGGCCTATCTCACAATAGGTTTTATGTTCGTTTTTATCCCGCTTTTTATGATAATCTGCTGGCTTTTCTTTACCGGAAAGCTGAAAATACATGTAAATATGCTTGACTTTACAGCCGGATTTTTAATATTTGCGGTGGCCGAATTGTTCTTTTATCTGATCGGCGGAAGCTTTTGGCCATTTGCATCGTTCAAAACTATCGGAATTATTGCGATTATTCCGGCTTTGATGGTTGTCGCCGGAATTTTCCAGATGATAAAAACAATTGTTAACGGAATAAAGGAGAAAAAATGAGAGCGGAAAACTGTGTTGAGCTTGCAATGGATTTTCTTAAAAGAAAATTTGACGAAAGCGAATATTTTTACGATAAAAAATCTGAAAAAGATTATCGCTTTGAGCATTCTGTTCGGGTTGCGAATATAGGTAAAAAAATCGCCGAAAAAGAAAATATGGATGCAGACGCAATGGTGATTGCGTGCCTTCTCCATGATATTTCATATTGCAATGAATTTGAAAGCAGAGAAGAAGCGAGAAACCACGGAAGATATTCCGCAAAAATTGCCCGTCCTTTTCTCGAAGAAATTGGAATGGAGCCGGAAACAATCGAAGATATCTGCTACGGAATCGCAATTCACGTTGACGATAAGGCGGATTTTCCCGGGGAAAGAACCGCTTTTGCCCTTTCCGTCGGGGATGCGGATAACATCGACAGATTTGATGCATACAGAATCTTTGAAAACCTTAAATGGGTAAAATACGACGAAATGACTCTTTCGGAAAAAAACGAGCACGTAAATAAGGTTCTCGAAAGGCTTGAAAGCTATAAAAATCTTGATTTTGCAACAAAAACAAGCAGGGAAATGTGGCTTGAAAAACTTGAATATCAAATTGTTTTTTATGAAAAGCTTCGTGCTCAGATTAAAAACAGCGAACTGAGGTGAAAAAAACAATGAGAAAGATAATAATTTTTGCGCTTTGCATAATGTTTTGCTTTGGGTTTGCCGGATGTGAAAGCGATAGTTATAAAGCTTTTATGTCCATTGAAAGCGGAACAAAAACAAGCTGGAGCCAGAAACACGATTTCCTCGAAGGAACAAAGGGCCATGTTCTTAATCTTGGGAAAGAAAAGCAGGAAATGGTTATAGAAGTTGTTACCGAAGAGGGAAGCGTTGATATAATTGCGAAAGACCAAAACGGCGAAATAATTACGGAAATCGAAAACGCAGAAACCGGAACTTATAATTTTTCCGCAGAAGGAAAAGTTAAATTCCGCATATACTGCGAGGAGCATAAAGGAAGCGTTTCCGTCCGCAAAGCAGATTCTTAAACCTTTTTTAAGATTTTATTAAACCTATGGAAAACAAAAATCCTTGCGTTATAATGAAAGCATAAACCGAAAAAAAGAGGTGTGTTTTCCATGAAAAAGGTTCTTGCGATTCTATTAGCGGCGGTTTTGGTCATAAGTCTTTCCGGTTGCGGAATTCCTTTCACAGCGAAAAAAATCATCGATGATTCGAAAATTTATTCCGAAAGAGATATCGAAAAGGCAATGAGCCTTGTTTACCGAAAATTTGCTTCTTTCGAAGGCTGCGTTCTGCTTGAACTTGAATATGACGAAGAATATTCAAGAGAAAGAATGAACGGTTGGGCAAAACAATATGATGCGGACGAAGCGATAGTTCTGCTTTCAAAATTCTATGTTGCGGCCGAAAACGGAAGTCTTGCAGTTGGAGAAACTTATACAAAATGGAACTGGATTCTTGTCCGCAACAAAGGCGGATTTTGGGAACTTAAAACCTGGGGATACGGCTGATCGAAAGGGGATTCTTTATGATTTTACAAAGTGAAAAAGCAACAGTTGTTCTTGAAACGGACGAAAAATTTGTAATCGGCTGTGATGAAGAGGAATATGATATAATTTTCAATCCGAATAATATTCAGAGGAATGAACCCCACGACGCAATGAGGATTGTTGCAAAAACTGATAAAGTTTTAAACATTGCGATTGTTGTAAGGCATGATAAGGATGCGGTTTACAGCGGATCTTTATATGGAGAAAAACTGAATGTTACTTTCGGAAAAGACGCGGCAACAATAAATGTTTCGAACGGCGAGATTATTTATTATGAAAAAGACGCGGTAAAAGATGAATATGATTTTTCAGAGCTTGATGCTTTGATGTAAAAAAAGAACTCCCGTGAACGGGAGTTCTTTTTTTGTAACCTTGTTTCTTTTAAATTCGACTAAATTCGTTTTGATTCTTGAGTTTTCCATATATAAGTTATATAATTAATATATTACTGTTAAATGGGGAAGTGTAAGAAAATGATCGATCCTAACCGTCTGTGCTTTGGATGTATGAACGAACTTGAAGAGGAAAATAAAATATGCAAAATCTGCGGATGGAACAACGAAACAGGGGAAAATAACCCCCACCAGCTCCAGCCCGGAACTATTCTCCAGGGCAAGTACCTTGTGGGAAAAGTTCTCGGCGAAGGCGGTTTTGGAATAACCTATCTCGGCTGGAATATCCTTTTGCAGGAAAAAGTTGCAATAAAGGAATTCTATCCCCATGGATTTGTCGGAAGAGATACCACCGTCGGCACCACCGTTATGTCTTATATCGGTCAGGAAGAATTTACCGAAAAGCAAAGAGATTCTTTTATCAAGGAATCACGCACGATGTCCGATCTTCGTAAAATCGAAGGTATCGTTGAAATGAAAGATATCTTCACCGAAAACGGCACAGTTTATATTGTAATGGAATATATCGAAGGCGAAAACCTTAAAGAATATGTCAATAAAAATGGAAATCTTTCCATGGACAGAGCTATCCAGCTTCTTTCTCCGGTAATTAATGCCCTTGAAAAAGTTCATGCTTCCGGACTTATCCACCGCGACATCAGCCCGGATAACATTATGATCGGACCGGACGGAAAAGTAACCCTTTTGGATTTCGGCGCAGCGCGCCAGATTTCTGCAGACGGCGGACACAGCCTTACCATAAACCTTAAACACGGCTATGCTCCGATGGAGCAATATCAGACCCACGGCGAACAGGGTCCCTGGACCGATATCTATGCCCTTTGCGCAACGATTTACCGTCTTATTACAGGAAAAGTTCTTCCGAGCGCGGCGGACCGAGTTCTTGACGACTGTCTTGTAAAACCAAGCGAACTTGGAGCAAAGATTTCTCCGGAACAGGAAAAAGTTTTGCTGAAAGGTCTTGCTGTGCGTATTACCGAAAGATATCTCAATATTTTTGAGCTTAGGGATGCTTTCAATAAAACCGGCGGCGCGAATATTTATGAAGACGAAGCCTCTCGCCGCATAAGAGTTTATGATGAAGCGATTTCGCTCATGAAAAAGAACACCCTTGCGGATTGCGCTGTTGCAATCGAAAAATTCAAGGATATTCCGGGTTATAAAGATTCTGAAGAAAAAATTGCGGAATGTGAAAATATAATAGAAAATCTTAAAATTGTTTACGCACAGAAAGAGGAAGAAAAGAAAAAGGCCAGAAAACGCAACAAAAAAATTGCCGCAATCTGTGCCGGCATTGCCGCCGCCGCAGTTGTATTTGTCACGGTTTTGCTTCCGATGATAAAATACAACAGCGCTTTGAATCTTGTTGAAAACAAACAATTTGACGAGGCAATCGACATTTTTATCGGACTTGAGGATTATAAAGATTCTGCAGACCAAATCACCATAACCTATGCAAAAAAAGCCGTTCATCTTGCCGAAAACGGAGAATATAACAGAGCATCGAATCTTATTTCGAATTTTGTTAAAAAATCCTCCCTTTCAAATGTAAAGCAGATTGTTTTTGACGGAGCATGTGATCTTGCCGAACGGCAGAATTTCCAGGCTGCCCTTACTTTGTTTGAAGGTATAGATTCCTATAACGGCGCCGATGAGAAATACGACGAAACAAAATATGAATTTGCAAAAACCGAAAGCACGGCGGGAAATTATAAGAAAGCGTACGAGCTTTTTGATGATCTCGGAAGATATAAAGATTCTGCAGACCATGAGGAAGAAAACAGATATGAATATGCAATGGAATGCATTGAAAAATCAAGATATCAGGAAGCTCTCGATGTATTGAAGCCCGTCAGCTACAACTATAAAGATACTCGCGAAAAAAGACAGTATTGCAACTTGGAAGCATCAAAAATCTATTTCGACAGCAAGCAGTATATAAAAGCGGTTGAATTTTTCAAAGACAGCGGAGTAACTGACAAAAATGACGAATACTATAAAGAAGTTTATTATAATGCCGCCGTTGAGCATATGAAAAAGAAAACCGGAAGCGATTATAAAGCAGCAGTAGATTATTTTGAAAAAGTTCTCGGATACTCAAATTCCAAAACTCTTCAGAAAGAAGCAAAATACGGATATATAAAACTTAACAAAAAAGCGGACAACAGAAATACCTATAATTATCTTAAGGACCTTAAAGCTGAAGGGTATGCGGATACAGCGAAGATTTTTAAACAGCTTTACGCCTGGAAAATAACTGTTGTTGCAATCAATACTAACGAGAACGATAAGAGGACGAACCGAACTTCTATCAGCAGATATGATACTGTACATGTTCATTTTAAAATAAGCGGCGGCGAACCCGGTGCAAGCTTTACTCCCAAAATGGTTGTAATTAGGCCTGACGGTGATTATAGCACACTTTATTTTAAAGGAGATTGGGAAGCCGGTGATACCGGTTCTTCTTCCCATTGGTACAAAAACCCTGCATACGGAAGTACCGGAACAATGAGATTCAAATATTATGACGAAAAAGGTAATCTTATCGGCGAAGGTTCTGTAAAAATTACTGGTTGATAAAAAGAGGTAACAATAAAAATGCTTGATCCAAACCGTCTGTGCCTTGGCTGCATGAACGAACTTGAAGAAGAAAACAAAATATGCAAAATCTGCGGTTGGAATAACGAAACGGATGAGAATAAACCCCACCAGCTCCAGCCCGGAACGATCCTCCAAGGCAAGTACCTTGTGGGAAAAGTCCTCGGCGAAGGCGGTTTCGGAATAACATATCTCGGCTGGAATATCCTTTTGCAGGAAAAAGTTGCAATAAAGGAATTTTATCCCCATGGATTTGTCGGAAGAGATACCACCGTTGGAACCACCGTTATGTCCTATGTGGGCCAGGAGGAATTTACCGAAAAGCAGCGCGACGCTTTTGTAAAGGAATCGAGAACAATGTCCGACCTTCGGAAAATCGAAGGTATCGTTGAAATGAAAGATATTTTCACCGAAAACCAGACCGTTTACATAGTGATGGAATACATCGAGGGAAAGAACCTTAAGGAATATGTAAACGAAAACGGAACTCTTTCCATGGACAAAGCAATCGAGCTTCTTTCTCCGGTAATGAATGCTCTTGAAAAAGTCCATGCTTCCGGACTTATCCACCGCGACATAAGCCCGGACAATATTATGATAAGCCCGGACGGAAGAGTAACCCTTTTGGATTTCGGCGCAGCGCGCCAGATTTCTGCGGACGGCGGACACAGCCTTACCATAAACCTTAAACACGGCTACGCTCCGTTTGAACAGTACCAGACCCATGGCGAACAGGGCCCTTGGACAGATATTTATGCCCTTTGCGCAACAATTTACCGGATTATTACCGGAAAACTGCCCCAAAGTTCAACGGACAGGCTTCTTGAGGACAATCTTGAAAGACCTTCGCTTATGGGAGTGGATATTACACCGGAGCAGGAAGAAGTTCTGTTCAAAGGACTTGCTGTCCGCATTTCCGAAAGACATCTCAATATTTTCGAGCTTCGGGATGATTTCGAAAAAGCTTCTGAAAAACAGGTTGAGAAACCGAAAGAGGAAGAAAAGAAACCCGAAAAGAAAAAGAAGGAAAAAACAAAGGCAAAAGAAAAACCCGTTCCGGCTGTTTCCGAAAAAGTCAAGGAAAAAGTTCCGGAGGAAAAAGTTCCGGAGGAAAAACCCGCCGCAAAAAAAGGCAAAAGCAAAGTTAAAAAAGTATTTATTACAATAGCGGCGGTTCTTGCTTCGTTGATAATTATTCTTGCGGCAACTGTCGGAATCGTTTATAACGTTGCAATGACAAAGTTCAGCGAGATGGAGCTTTCCGAAGAATATGAAGGTTTCAACGAAATAATGACGGATTTTATCGGAAAAGATTATGTGTCAATTATTTTCAACGTTATCAGAGGCGAAAAGAACCTTTTCAAAACTGTAGAAAAAATCTATTACATCAACCAGAATTATAACAACGAAGATTACAAAACCTATCTGTACGTTGAAGATTTTGCGGATTATAACGTAAAAATCGCGAAGGAAATCAAGGAAGAACTGTACGGATATTATAAGGGAACCGGATCTTACGGCGAAAACGCGTTCTGGAAGCTTACCAACGCAAATGTGCTTACAATAATCGGCGAGGGAAGCATTCTTGGACCTTCTTCCGAACAGAAATGGCTTGAACTTGTCAACGGACAAAAAGAGCTGCGCATATACGTTGAGGAAGGAATAACCGAAATCGGTGATTACGTTTTTTCGGGTATCATTGTTGATAACATTGCGGTTTATCTTCCGAGAAGCCTTGACATTCTGTCGCCGATTGCATTTGTCGGAAGCAATGAAATTCAGATTGACGAAAGATTCATAGAGAAATTTGAAATTGAAAGTCCTGTGCAGGGTTCAGCTGTTTCTGTCCGTGAAGCAAAAATCGGCGATATAATAACCTTCGGTTCTTACGAACAGGATAACAATCTTAAAAACGGCGCTGAGCCCATTGAATGGCAGGTTCTCGATATTCAGGACGGAAAAGCGCTTGTTATTAGTAAATACGGGCTTGACTGTAAACCTTATAATGACAGCAAGACAAATGTTACCTGGAAAACTTGTTCATTGAGAAAATGGCTGAACGAGGATTTTGTTGATAATGCATTCGGAAATGCCGAAAAAAATACAATTTTAACTGCAAAGGTTTCCAACACCGATAATCCCAAATATGGTACTAAAGGCGGAAAAGATACTGAAGATAAGGTTTTCATTTTAAGCATTGACGAAACAAAAGAATATTTCTCCTCTAATGAGGAAAGAAAGTGCGAGCCAAGCGCTTATACAAAAGAGCAGGGAGTAAGGGACGGCAGTAGCGGAAACTGTTGGTGGTGGCTCCGCTCCCCCGGTTACTATAAGCATAGTGCCGCAATTGTCAACTATGATGGCGATGTCCGTGAAATTGGTGGAAATGTTCATGATGGAATTTTTGCTGTCCGCCCAGCAATGTGGATCGATTTGTCCGCTTTTGAGCAGGAACCCGAAGTTACCGTTTTTCCTGAAAATATATCCAAAGGCAATGTTATATCTTTCGGTTCTTACGAACAGGACAACAACCTCGGAAACGGCGCTGAACCAATCGAATGGCAGGTGCTTGATGTTAAGGACGAAAAAATAATGCTTGTCAGCAAATTTGTTCTTGATGCAACAAGATGCGAAGGCGGAAGCAAGGGATACGGCCTTGCGATCCTTCCGTGGCTGAACAATACTTTTTACAGCAGCGCATTCACCGAAAACGAAAAGAAAGGTATTGTTGTTGTAGAAACAGATTACAACTACAATAATTTCGGAATTTCCGGCCAGGGAACAATAGCTGAAAAAGTTCGCGTAATGACCTATCAGGAATTTACAAAAAGCTATAAAACCGCGGCCAAAACCGAATATGTAAAAAACAACTATTCTTTCGCGGGTTATGATACCGTTCCTTATTATCTTATAGGAAGCGTTGCAAGAGGAAACAATATAGGTCTTGCCAAAAAAATGGGAGACTATATCGGAATCCGCCCGGTAATCTGGGTAGATACATCTGTTTTTGAATAATAATCAGAAAAATTTATGTGAAAGGAGGCCGGCATTTTGAAAAAACTTGTAATGGGAATTCTTGCGCATGTTGACGCAGGAAAAACAACCCTTTCGGAAGCGCTTTTGTTTTCCACCGGAAGACTTAAAAAACTCGGAAGAGTTGACAACAAAAACGCGTTTCTCGATAATAGCGAGCTCGAGCGCGAGCGCGGAATTACAATTTTTTCAAAACAGGCGGTTATAAAAACCGAAAAAGCCGAAATAACCCTCCTTGATACCCCCGGTCATGTAGATTTTTCTTCCGAAACCGAACGCACCATGCAGGTTATGGATTACGCAATCCTTGTGATAAGCGCAAGGGACGGAGTTCAGGTGCACACCGAAACTTTGTGGAAGCTTCTTTCCCGTTATAATGTTCCGACTTTCATTTTTGTAAATAAAATGGATCTCGAAGATACGGACAGGATGCTCATTATGAAAAATCTTCGGGATAACCTTTCCGGAAACTGCGTCGATTTTTCCGAAAAGAACGACGATTTTTATGAAAATATAGCCCTTTCCGATGAAATGAGCATGGAAAGATATATGGAAAACGGAAGTTTGAGCACCGAAGAAATTTCCGTGCTCATAAAGGATCGCAAAGTTTTTCCATGCTTTTTCGGTTCAGCTTTGCGGCTTTCCGGCGTTTCGGAATTTATTGAAGGAATTGAAGAATTTGCAAAAGAACCGCCGAAAAAAGCCGAATTCGGCGCAAAAGTTTTCAAGATTTCCCGCGATACCCAGGGAAACCGCATGACTTTTATGAAAATAACCGGCGGAAGTTTTAAAGTTCGCTCGGTCGTTTCGTATGTTCCAAAAGATTCTGCGGAACCTCTTGAGGAAAAAGCCAACATCCTCCGGATTTATTCCGGCGCGAAGTTTGAACCCGTTGATGAAGCGCCCCAGGGAAGCGTTGTTGCCGTTCTTGGCCTTTCAAAAACCTTTCCGGGACAGGGACTTGGATTTGAGGAAGCGGGTTTTGAACCGATTTTAGAGCCTGTTCTGACCTATCGCATAAAACTTCCGGAGGGGATTTCTCCTGCGCAGTTTTTGCCGAAACTTAAACAACTTGAAGACGAAGACCCCCAGCTCCATATCGAATGGAACGAGCAGCTTGGGGGAATTTATGCCTGCCTTATGGGTGAAGTTCAGGAAGAGATACTCAAAAGTATGGTTTCTGAACGTTTCGGAACCGAAATTGGCCTTGATAACGGCAAAATTATTTATCGCGAAACAATTGCCGAACCTGTTGAAGGGGTCGGCCATTTTGAACCGCTCCGCCACTATGCGGAAGTGCATCTTGTTCTTGAACCCGGCGAACCCGGAAGCGGACTTCATTTTGAAACCCGCTGCAGCGAAGATGTTCTTGACCGCAACTGGCAAAGGCTTATTATCACCCATCTTGCAGAAAAAACGCATCTTGGCGTGCTCACCGGTTCGCCCTTGACGGACGTTAAAATAACCCTTGTTGCCGGCCGTGCTCATATAAAACATACCGAAGGCGGAGATTTCCGCCAGGCAACCTATCGCGCGGTCCGCCAGGGACTTATGAAGGCAAAAAACATTCTTTTGGAACCCTACTATGCCTTCCGGCTGGAAGTTCCTTCCGAACAGATCGGCAGAGCCATAAACGATATCCGCGAAATGAACGGAACTTTCGGTTCTCCGGAAATGAAAGGCGAAACCGTCGAAATTACCGGAAGAGCGCCGGTTTCAACAATGCGTTCCTATTTTAAAGATGTCGTTTCCTACACCCACGGAAGGGGAAAACTTGTTTGTTTTTCCGATGGCTATGCTCCTTGCCACAACACCGAAGAAGTTCTTGCGGAATTCGGATATAATCCGGAAGCGGATTTGCTCAACTCTCCCGATTCTGTTTTCTGTTCCCACGGCGCGGGAATAAACGTAAAATGGAACGAAGTTGAAAGGCATATGCATGTTTCCAGCGGAATTGATTTTAATATTGAAAACGGAATTCCGCTTATTCCGAATATAAAAGTTTTTCGCCGCAATTTCAGCATTGATGAAAAAGAACTTGAAGCGATAATGGAAAGGGAATTCGGCCCAATACGGAGAAAGCAGTATTCCGAAGCTGTCATGGACCGCCCGAAGGAATATAAAGTTTCCGCAACTAAGAAAAAAGACTATCTCATCGTTGACGGATACAATATAATTTTCGCTTGGGAAGGTCTTAAAAAGCTTGCTTCCGAAAACCTTGATGCCGCAAGGCATATCCTTATGGATATTTTAAGCAACTATCGCGGATACACCAAATGCGAACTTGTTCTTGTTTTCGACGGCTATAAGGTAAAAGACAACTACGGCGAAAAATTTGATTATCACGAGATTCATGTTGCATATACCAAGGAAAACGAAACCGGCGATATGTATATTGAAAAACTTGTTCAGGATATCGGAAAAAACTATAACGTAAAAGTTGCAACTTCCGATAATCTTATCCAGGTTGCCGCCTTGCGAAGCGGAGTTTTGCGAATGTCGGCAAACGAGCTTCGGGAAGAGGTCGAATATATCAATAAGCAGATACAAAATACGATAGAAACTTACGGAAGAAAAAGTTTTTACCGTCCGTTCGATAATATTGATAAACTGATTTAAAAAAAGGCGCAGAATTTCTGCGCTTTTTTTTAAAATAATGATAATATTTGAAATTAAACCGCGTCTTTATGTATGAAGGCCCTCATAAAAAATCAAAGCCGAAAGGAGGAATTTTTGTTGGAGGACGAAAAAATAATCGAACTTTATTATGAAAGAAACGAACTTGCCGTTGCTGAAACCGAAAGCAAATTCGGAAAAATGCTCTTTTCAATTGCCATGAACATTCTTTCTAACCGAGAAGACAGCGAAGAAACGGTAAACGATACTTACGGAAAAACCTGGAACAGTATTCCACCCCAAAAACCGGATCATTTTGGTGCATGGCTTGGAAAAATTACCCGAAACCTTTCGATAAGCCGCTGGAGAAAAAACAAGGCGCAGAAACGAAGCGGAATTGAAACAATGCTTTCCGAACTTGAAGAATGCATTCCTTCAGGCGAAAATATTGAAGCAGAAAGCGAAAGCAAAGAGATAACCGCAGCAATAAACAGCTGGCTCGAAACTCTTGGAAAAGAGGATAGGCTATATTTTATCCGCCGCTATTGGTTTGGAGATTCGGTTTCCGAACTTTCGGAAAAAGCAAATATTCCGCCCAAAAAACTTTCCTCAAAAATGTTCCGCCTTCGGAAAAATCTTAAGGAATTTCTTGAAAAGGAGGGAATCGCCTTATGAAAAGTGAAAAAATTTTTGATGCCTTGACCGAAATTGACGAAAAATATATCGATGAAGCAAATATCGAAAAAATTACAAAAAAGAAACCGTTGTTTTTGAAAATTGCAGGAGCAGCCGCGGCCTTTTTTATCGGAGTTGCTGCTTTGGGAACAATAGGCTTTCTTTTGATTCCAAAAGCTTCCGCCGGCGGAGGAACAAACCGCGAACCGGGAGAAAATTATATGAGTTATGCGGGTCCTGCATTTCCGCTTACCGCGTTGGAAGATACCGACGGGCTTAGCTTTGAACGCAATATAAATTTTGATTTTACGCCCTATTACACTTATAACGAAAGTTATGAGGACGGAAACGGCGAAACGGTCTATTATGATGCCTGGAAAAACGAAGCGGTAATAAGCGATAATTATACCGTAACCAACGCAACAGATGAAGATATAACTTTTACCGCCGTTTATCCTTTTGCCGGAAATATAAGCACCGCTCTTTCAAGAATTCCGAAGATTACCGTTGACGGAAAAGAGGTTAAAACCGAACTTAAAATCGGGCCTTACAGCGGCGGCTTTGCTTCCGCTTGGGGAGAAAAAAACGAAGTTGAAAGACTAAACCTCAGCAGCCTTGAATCCTGGTATGAATATAAAGCTCTTTTGGAAAGCGGAGAATATCTTGAAAATGCCTTTGCCGAAAACCCAAAAATGGATCAGCCGGTAAAAGTTTATTCTTTTGAAATTGAATATAACGTGCCGATGGAGAAATTTGATGAAATCGATAATCCGGATATGATAGTCACTTTTGATTATGATACCGAAAAAACCAGCGTATATTTTTATGGTTTCAACTCCATGAGCTGGGATTCGGAAAAAGGCTGGGCAAAAGCCGGTTCCTATATTCCGAAAAGTTTTAATCCGGATTTTAAAAATCACCCGATTTATGTAATCGTTATGGGCGAGGCTCTCAATAATATCAGCGTAAAAACCGTTGCGGGAGAATCGAAAGGTTCCTGGGATAAAAGGGAAAAAACGGATTCTTTCAGTATTCTTTCAGAAGAATATGAAAGCACCCTCGGTGAAGTAATTTATGAAATAGTTTCTTCCGGAGATTACGAATCCCATTATTTTGAAGATGAACCGACTGTTCGCAATTTAATTTCCGATGAGGAATATCTTGGCTACGTTGCGGAATTTATGTATGCCCACGGTCAGCTTTCGGAAGACCCGGCGGAAAGATATGGCAGAGGAAGGCTTGATGACGTTATAATCGAAACGGGTTATGTAAGCCGTGTTCTTTATGTTACTTTTGATGTAACGGTTCCCGCCGGTGAAACGGTTGAAATCGGAACAAAAACCATTCGGGAAGCAAGCTATGATTATGTAGGAAAAAGGCACGAAAAGGATTTGGAAGGTTTTGATATGGTGACAAGGCTCGGCACAAATCTGAATATCGTAAAACAAACCGCTTCCGTTTCAAACGCCGATGAAATTGAGATTTTGTATAACAACTTTGGATTTGACCTTCAAAACGGAATCACAAGCGTTCTTCTCGGCGAAGAAGAACATTACTGGATGGAAATCTGCAAAATCCGGACGAGTGAAGATTGATTCTACCGACGGTTTACCTTTGTTCCACCGGAAAAATATTGAAAATAAAAGCCTCCCGGGGTTATAATTTTCTCGGGAGGTGTTTTTATGACATTTGAACTCGATAAAGAAAAATTCGGCGAGTTTGTTTCAAAACTTCGGAAAGAGCAGGGGATGACCCAGCGGGACCTTGCGGAAAAACTTTTTGTTTCAGATAAAGCTGTCAGCAAATGGGAAAGGGGACAGAGTCTTCCGGATATCACGATGCTCAATCCGCTGGCAGATGCGCTGGGTGTTACGGCAGCGGAACTTCTGAACTGTGGAAAAATTGAAGATGAAAAGGTTGATGTTTCACAGGTGGACGAGATTGTTGAAAAGGCGATTGAACTGAATAAAGAACCGGATATTTCAAAAAGAAAACGGTTTAAAATATATGTTATCTGCTTAATTATAGGGGCGGCGGCAACTTATTATTTTTATAAAAATAACGGTGCGCAATATTACCAGAGCCTTATTGTTATAGAAATTCTTACGGCAATTTTCGGCGCATATTTTATGTTCTTCGTAAAAGAAAGGCTGCCGAAATATTTTGATGATAATAAAGTGGATTATTATACGGATGGATTTTTCCGCCTTCATACTCCGGGAGTTTATTATAACAACAGAAACTGGCCTTATATTATAAAAAACGCAAGGATAAGCCTTATGATTGTAATGGTCGCTTTGCCGATTGCGTCAATTTTGCTAAGAACATTTTTCAGCGGAAGTCTTCCTTACATTCTTGTTACAACGTTTTCATGGAGCGCAATATTGGGGATTTTTGCGCCGATTTATTTTGGGGCAATCAGATATAAATAAAAAAAGAAAAGCTCTTCCCGAAAAGGGAAGAGCTTTTTTTAAAACATACGTAAAAGCAGAAATTATTTAACTTCAACAGAAGCGCCTGCTTCTTCGAGTTTCTTTTTGATTTCGTCAGCTTCAGCTTCAGAAACGCCTTCTTTAACTGCTTTGGGGCAGCCGTCAACGATCTCTTTGGACTCTTTGAGGCCGAGACCGGTAATTTCTTTAACAACTTTGATAACAGCCATTTTGGTCTGGCCAGCACCGGTAAGAACAACATCCCAGCTGTCTTTGGTTGCTTCAGCAGCAGGAGCAGCAGCGCCGCCAGCTACCATTACGGGAGCATCAGCGGATACGCCGAATTCCTCGCAGATTGCGTTTTTAAGTTCGTTTGCTTCGAGAAGAGTAAGAGCTTTGATCTCTTCGAGAATGTTCTGGATTTTTTCAGAAGCCATTGTTATTTACCTCCTGTAGATAATTTGATGTAGATTTTTAAATTAAAGATTTTGGGTCAGGCTGCGCAATTATGCTGCTTCGCCGTCACCTTCGGGTTCGCCGTCATTTCCGCCGTTTTCTTTCTCGACATATTTGTCAAGCGCAACAGCAATGCCTTTGATGGGGCTGGAAAGAGCGATAACGAGCATGGTAAGAATCTCTTCTTTGCTGGGAGTTTTGGAAAGTTCGATAACTTTTGCTTCGTTAAGAACTTCGCCGTCGATAAAACCAGCTTTAAGGGAGAATTTACCGTTGGATTTTTCTGCAAATTTACCAAGGATTTTTGCGGGAGCGATCGGATCCTCATTTGCGATTGCAAGTGCGGTGCTTCCGGAAAGGTAAGCGTCGAGTTCGCCGTATCCTGCTTCCTTAGCTGCGAAACGAAGAATGGAGTTTTTGATTACGGTGTATTCAACACCTGCTTCACGGAGTTCGCGACGAAGTTTGGTATCGTCTGCAACGTTGATACCGACGTAGTCTACGAGAACACCGGATTTTGCAGCTTTAAGCTTTTCAACGAGCTCTGCAACAGCTTCTTTTTTCGCTTGCAAGATTTTTTCACTGGCCATTTTAAAAATTCACCTCCTGCTTTGTGATGGGAGCTGATTT
>JAFSEN010000069.1 GCA_017435745.1 Oscillospiraceae bacterium | reverse complement strand
GGAAGCCTGTTTTTCGCACTGTTCTTTTTCTTTGTTAAGACGCTCAAGCTCTTTTGCCATGTCGATAAGTTCCGCCATGGGGATATAAATTTTTGCTGCGTCGGTGATTACCTGAACTGCGCCTGCTTTATCAAATTCCGCATTGATTTCAACTTCGGAAGCAGAAGCAAGTTTCATAAGGAAAGGCGCACCCTGTTCAAAAACTTCAGCGGAATCGGTTTCGATAAAGAGTTTTGCCTTTTTGGAAGGCGGAACGTTCATCTCTGCGCGGCGGTTACGGATCGCTTTGATTGCGTCCATAACTTTGGTGAAATCTTCCGCTTCTTTGGTGAAACAATGTTCCTCAGTATATTCGGGCCATTCTGCAACCATGATGGATTCGCCCTCGTGAGGAAGCGCCTGCCAGATTTCTTCGGTGATGAAGGGCATGAACGGATGGAGAAGTTTAAGAACGCCGGTGAGAACATAAACAAGAACTCTTCTTGCGGAATCTGCTGATTCGCCCTGGAGTCTTGCTTTTGCAAGTTCGATATACCAGCTGCAGTAAGTATCCCAGATGAAATCGACGATTTTCTGTTCCGCAACGCCGATATCATAGTTTTCGATATTTTCGGTTGCTGCTTTAACAAGGTCGTTATACTGGGAAAGGAGCCATTTATCTTCAAGAGCAAGTTCTTCGGGAAGCTCGGTTTCGTTGAAATCTTCCGGAAGGTTCATAAGAACAAATCTTGCTGCGTTCCAAAGTTTGTTTGCAAAGTTGCGGCAGGAAGTTACTTTTTCATCGGTGAAACGGGTATCGTTGCCTGCGGAAATACCGGTTACAAGAGCAAGGCGGAGAGCGTCTGCACCGAAGGTATCGATAATTTCAAGCGGGTCAATGCCGTTTCCGAGAGATTTGGACATCTTTCTGCCGAGAGCATCACGAACAAGTCCGTGGATAACAACATCGGTGAAAGGTTTTTTGCCGGTATAAGCAAGGGCGGAGAAGATCATTCTGGAAACCCAGAAAGTGATGATATCATATCCGGTTACGAGAACATTTGTCGGATAGAAATAGTTGTATTCAGGGGTTTCTTCCGGCCAGCCCATGGTGCTGAAAGGCCAGAGAGCGGAGCTGAACCAGGTATCAAGGGTATCCGGATCCTGGTGGATGTTTTCGCTGTGGCAATGTTCGCAGCATTTCGGTTCACCGTCAACGCAAAGGGTATCTTTGCCGCAATCGTCGCAGTACCAAACGGGGATTCTGTGGCCCCACCAAAGCTGACGGCTGATGCACCAGTCGCGGATGTTTTCCATCCAATGGAAATAGTTTTTGTCGAATCTTTCCGGAACAAAGCGTACGTCGCCGTCTTTTACAGCCTCGATAGCCGGTTTTGCAAGTTCCTTCATTGCGACGAACCACTGGAGAGAAACTCTCGGTTCAACGGTGGTGTGGCAGCGGTAGCAGGTTCCTACGTTGTGTTCGTGGTCTTCAACGCGGACAAGGAATCCGCCTTCTTCAAGATCCGCAACAATTGCTTTTCTTGCGTCATAACGGTCCATTCCTGCATATTTGGGATAATCTTCGGTAATTTTTGCGTCGTCGGTCATAACGTTGATTACGGGAAGATTATGGCGAAGGCCTACTTCAAAGTCGTTGGGGTCGTGTGCCGGGGTAATTTTAACAACGCCGGTACCGAATTCCATATCAACATATTCATCGGCAACAACGGGAATTTCTCTTCCGACGAGAGGAAGGGTTACGGTTTTGCCGATATAGGAAGTGTATCTTTCGTCCTTGGGGTTTACCGCAACTGCAGTATCGCCGAGGAGGGTTTCCGGACGGGTTGTTGCAAGTTCAAGCCAGCCGCTTCCATCGGTAAGCGGATAGCGAAGATGCCAGAAATGGCCTGCCTGGTCCTCATATTCAACTTCTGCATCGGAGATGGAAGTTCCGCATTTGGGGCACCAGTTGATAATGCGCTCGCCGCGGTAGATAAGGCCTTTATTATAAAGTTCGGCAAAAACTTTGCGTACTGCTTTGGAACAGCCTTCATCAAGGGTAAATCTTTCGCGGTCCCAATCGCAGGAACAGCCGAGAGTTTTAAGCTGTTTTACAATGGTTCCGCCATAATTCTTTTTCCATTCCCATGCTCTTTCAAGGAATCCGTCGCGGCCGACGTCGTCTTTCGAAAGACCTTCGGCTCTCATGTTTTCAACGATTTTAACTTCGGTTGCAATGGAAGCATGGTCGGTGCCGGGCATCCAAAGCGCTTCGTAACCCTGCATTCTTTTCATACGGATGAGAATATCCTGAATGGTGTTGTCGAGAGCATGGCCCATATGGAGTTTACCGGTGATGTTGGGCGGCGGAATTACGATTGTAAAAGGTTTCTTTTCGGGGTTAACTTCTGCGTGGAAATATCCGCCGTCGAGCCAGAATTGGTAAACGCGTTTTTCCACCTGCGCAGGATCATAGGTTTTGTCAAGTTCTTTGCGCATTTCTGATTTTCCTCTTTCTTTATAATATTTCCGTTTTTTATAGCTTTGGGAAAAATAAAAAAACTCGTCCCAAAGAAAATTTTCTTTGAGACGAGCTGTAATTTATCAACAGACCCGCGGTACCACTCAAATTGCATCTGCCTTGCGGCAGATACCGCTCTTCGGAGCAACGGATAATGCCCCTTCGGCACTTACGCAGCCTTTCTCGGAAGGGTTCTAATCGCCTTTCGGTTTTCTTCCCTTCGGCTCCGAAGCTACAGCGCAAAGCAACCGTTTTCCGGCTTTCACCAACCGCCGGCTCTCTTTTAAAACGGCTTTGCAAAGCGCACTCTTCATCATAGCCTTTAGATAACATAAGGATTATAACACCGCGTTATTTTATTGTCAAGATAAATTATTGTTTATATTGTCATAGCCCAATCAGCCGCCGGTTTGCGGTGTATGCCGGTATCTTTTCCCGCGATTTTAGGCGCAGGAAACTGTGTTGCTATTGAAAAACACGGAGGAAAGGTGCATAATGTGATATATAGTTAAGATAATTTCAGAAAGCTTTCTACTGTTACTGAAAATGGAGTTATCGGGGCAGCCTATAAAATATGGTGGAGGTTAAATAATGTTTTTATATAAAACCATAGTTCAGACGTTAGTCGATAATTTTCAAGGTGTTTTTTCAGATGACGAAATAAACGAATACGGAGATTGGCCACATGTATTCTTTGGAGATTTATTTGTTCCGTATGTTAAAAATATTTTATTATCTGGAAACACAGAGGAAATAAACTTCATTTTTTTATTTTTAGAAAACATGGCCAATTCACGTGATGATGAGGTAAGGAACCTTTTACAAGTAAGCGTTTTGGAATCACTAATGTCAGATAAACAAACGTTTGTTTTGTTAAAAAAAAACATGGGAGAATCTACGTTTTCTATATATGAAGATATATTGAAATATCTTAAAGTAAAATAACTGTTTTTTAGCTCCCTCTTTTGAGGGGCTTATTTTTTGCCTTCTTTCACCAAACTAAAAAAACAGCACCGCGCTGCGGTGCTGCTTTTTTTATTGAAGAAATTATTTACCCTCAGACATTGCTTTTGCTTTTGCAACAGCGTCGTCGATTGTACCCACAAGAAGGAACGCACCTTCCGGAAGGTTGTCGTGTTTTCCTTCAAGAATTTCGTTAAAGCCGCGGATGGTTTCGGAAAGAGGAACGTATTTACCCTCGATACCGGTGAACTGTTCCGCAACGTGGAACGGCTGGGAAAGGAATCTTTCGATCTTTCTTGCGCGGGAAACAATAAGTTTCTGGTCTTCGGAAAGTTCGTCCATACCGAGGATAGCGATGATATCCTGGAGTTCTTTATATTTCTGAAGAATTTCCTGGACGGCACGGGCGGTTTTGTAATGTTCCTGACCTACAACGTTCGGGTCGAGGATTCTGGAAGTGGAATCCAGCGGGTCAACTGCGGGATAAATACCTTTTTCCGCAATGGAACGGGAAAGAACGGTTGTTGCGTCAAGGTGTGCAAAGGTGGTTGCCGGAGCCGGGTCGGTAAGGTCGTCCGCAGGGACATAAACAGCCTGTACGGAAGTGATTGAACCTTTCTGGGTGGAAGTGATTCGCTCCTGAAGAGCACCCATTTCGGTTGCAAGGGTGGGCTGGTAACCAACTGCGGAAGGCATTCTTCCGAGAAGCGCGGAAACTTCGGAACCTGCCTGGGTGAAACGGAAGATGTTGTCGATGAAGAGAAGAACGTCCTGTCCTTCTTTATCACGGAAATGTTCCGCCATTGTAAGACCGGTAAGAGCAACTCTCATTCTTGCGCCCGGAGGTTCGTTCATCTGTCCGAAAACAAGGGCGGTTTTTGCAAGAACGCCGGATTCTTTCATTTCATAATAAAGGTCGTTGCCTTCGCGGGTTCTTTCGCCAACGCCGGCGAAAACGGAAATTCCGCCGTGCTCGGTGGCGATATTGCTGATAAGTTCCTGGATAAGAACGGTTTTGCCAACACCTGCGCCGCCGAAAAGACCGATTTTACCGCCTCGGGTATAGGGGCAGATAAGGTCGATTACTTTGATACCGGTTTCAAAAATTTCCGGTTCGGTTTTCTGCTCCGCAAAGGTGGGCGCGGGCTGGTGGATGGAAGCTTTTGGTTCGTTTTCGGTTTCCATTTCGATTCCGTCAATGGGTTCACCGAGAACGTTTACCATTCTTCCAAGGGTAACTTTACCAACGGGAATTGTGATAGGCGCGCCGGTGTTTTTTGCTTCCTGGCCGCGTTTAAGGCCGTCGGTGGAATCCATTGCTATACACTTTACGACATTGTCGCCCATGTGCTGCGCAACTTCTACAACAAGGCGTGCGCCGTGGTTATCTATTTCGATTGCGTCGTTGAGCTTCGGAAGCTCGCCTTCTTCAAATTTGATATCAACGACCGGGCCGATAACCTGAACGATTTTACCAATATTGTTCACGAATTCGTATCCCTCCCTGATTATTTGCTTTTATAGAGTTCAAGCCTTGCGATGGAACGATAAAGAGCCTGCTCTGCTCTGTTTTTATCGATTCCTTCGCCGCCTCTAAGTCTTTCTTCTGCGCGTTTTTTTGCTTCTTCAGCGCGCGCAAAATCAATATCCTCCGGTTTTTCGCCCGCTTCAACGATTATGACTGCGGTGTTGTTCTGAACAACGCAGTAACCGCAGAAAAGGGTTGTTCTTTTTTCGGTGCCGTCCGGAAGATTAATAACAAGCGTTCCGTTTCCGACGGCGGCAGTCATTGGAATATGGTCCGCAAGGACCGCAAATTCGCCGACTTCGCCCCTTGTTTTTACAATAAAGCTTTTTGCCTCACCCTCAAAAAGAACGTTTACCGGGGTAATTACTTTTAAATTTATAAGTTTTTCACTCATTGCAGCAGACCCTCCTTAACCGATAGCGTTGGCGCCGCTTACGATTTCGGTGATCTCCTGGGTAATTGCGCCCTGTCTTGCTCTGTTATAAGCAAGGCTGAGATCCGCGATTATTTCGTCGGCGTTGTCTGTTGCGTTTTCCATGGCCATTCTTCTGCTGGCAAGCTCACCCACAGCGCTTTCGAGCAATGCGCCGTAAACGGCGTTGTCGATATAGGAAGGGATAAGCATATTTGCAAGATAGTTTGCGGAAGGTTCAAAAATCATGTTCTTTGCCGGTTCGTCACCGAAAAGTCCGCTTTCGGGTTTATATTCGCCAATTGCGGTTTCGGTGTCGATTTCATCAGCCTTTTCGGCAAGTTCCTCTCTTGAAAGGGGAAGAAGCTTTATCATAGTGGGCTTTTGGGAAATTACCGAAACAAAGCGGTTATACATGATATAGATATTGCCTACTTTTCCGTCGAGGAAAAGGGTGGTTGCCGCTTTTCCTATGCTGTTTGCAACGCCGAGGCTTGCTTCGTCGCTTTCGCCTATATAGGAACCGAGAATCTCGTAGTTCCTTCTGCGGAAGTAATCAAGACCTTTTGCGCCGGAAACCATAACTGCACATTTTTTGCTCTGTTTCATCGCTTCCGCGGTGAATTTAAGAAGTCCGGAGTTGAAACCGCCCGCAAGACCTTTGTCGCTTGTTACAACGATATAAAGGTCTTTTTCACAGCCGTTGGGTTTAAAAAATGCGCCCGGTTCTTCTCTTTCAAGAGCGCCGGAAATCATATGCATGGTTTCGATCACGTAATTGGTATAAGCTCTTCTGGCGTCAGCCTTCATTCTTGCGTTGCGGAGCTTTGCGCTTGCAACAAGCTGCATGGCGTGAGTGATCTGTTTAGTGGAAGTGACACTTTTTATGCGTCGTTTTATATCACGCATTGAGTCAGCCATAAATACACCTCTGCATTACTTGTTTTCTTCAGCTTTGAAGGTTGCCTTGAATTCTTCAACAACTGCGGCAACTTTTGCCTGTATTTCCTTGTCGAAGTTTTTGGTGGTTTTGATCTCCTCAAGGAGTTCGGGATAACGATATCTCGCAAATTCAATAAGCTCTTTTTCAAAGCGCTTGATGTCCTCAACGGGGATATCGTTGGTGTGGTTATCGGAAACAGCGAAGATGATAAGGACCTGGTCCTCAACTCTCATCGGCGCATACTGATCCTGTTTGAGGATTTCAACAATGCGTTTGCCTTTTTCAAGCTGTGCCTTGGTCTCTTTATCAAGGTCTGCGCCGAACTGTGCAAAGGAAGCAAGTTCGCGGTACTGTGCGTATTCAATACGAAGAGGACCTGCGATCTTCTTCATGGATTTGATCTGTGCGGAACCGCCTACTCGGGAAACGGAAATACCCGGGTTAACCGCAGGGCGGACACCCTGGTTGAAGAGGTCGGTTTCAAGGAATATCTGACCGTCGGTAATGGAAATTACGTTGGTCGGGATGTAAGCGGAAATATCGCCCGCCTGGGTTTCGATTATCGGAAGAGCGGTGATGGAACCGCCTTTTTCGAGTTTTGCCGCTCTTTCAAGAAGACGGGAATGGAGATAGAAAACGTCGCCGGGATATGCTTCACGTCCGGGGGCGCGTTTAAGAAGAAGCGCCATGGAACGGTATGCAACCGCGTGTTTGGAAAGGTCATCGTAAACGATAAGAACGTCTTTTCCCTGGTCCATAAAGTACTCCGCAATAGCAACGCCGGAATAAGGCGCAAGATACTGGAGAGGTGCTTTTTCGGAAGCGGTGGATGCAACAACAAGGCTGTATTCCATTGCGCCGGCTTCTGTAAGTTTCTGTACCATCTGCGCAACGGTGGAAGCTTTCTGACCGATTGCAACGTAGATGCAAATTACGTTTTCGCCCTTCTGGTTGATGATGGTATCGATCGCAAGAGCGGTTTTACCGGTCTGGCGGTCACCGATGATAAGCTCGCGCTGGCCTCTTCCGATAGGGATAAGGCTGTCAACCGCTTTATAACCGGTCTGGAGCGGGCTGTCAACGGATTTTCTTTCGATAACGCCGTGAGCTTTTTTCTCAACCTGGCGATATTCTTCGGTGAGTATCGGGCCTTTGCCGTCAATCGGCTGGCCAAGAGCGTTTACGACTCGACCGATCATGGCTTCGCCTACCGGAACAGAAACGATTTTTCCGGTGCAGCGGACTTTGTCACCTTCAACGATGTTGCTGTCATCGCCGAGAAGTACGCAGCCTATGTTGTTCTCTTCAAGGTTCTGGACCATTCCGTAAACCTCGCCGGGGAATTCGATAAGCTCGCCTGCCATTGCGTTGTCAAGTCCATGAACCCTTGCAATACCGTCACCGACCTGAACAACGGTTCCGAACTGGGAAGTTGCAAGCCGGCCTTCATAATTTCTGATCTGTTCTTTGATCAGTTTGTTTATTTCATCGGGTCTGAGATTCATTAACTTTTCATGCCCCTTTTATGATATTTGAATAGTTTTCAGTTGTTTTTTAAGTCCTTCAAATTTTGCCTTGACGGAAGCATCGAGCATTTCGTTGCCGACATAAAGCACCATTCCGCCGATTATTGAAGGATCCACCGAGGTTTTGAGCACGATTGTTTTGCCGTATTTTTCGCCGAGTTCCTTTTTGACCTGTTCAATCTGTTCCCCGGTCATTTCAATGGCAGTAACTGCTTCCGCCTCGAGAATGTTTTTCTTTTCTTTATATCCGCGTTCAAAGTCAAGGAACATATCCATAACTTCATCCATGCGGTTTCTGTCGATAAGAGTCATAAGGAAGCTTATCAGATATGTGTTTCCGCCTTCAAGGATTTTGGAAACGGTTGCTTTAAGTTCTTCGGAAGAAAGAATTTTTTCGGTCATAAGACGTTCAAAATTTTTGTCGGCTTTCATCTCGCCGTAAAAAATCTTAAACTGCTCATAAACCTCTTCTTCGCAATTTTCCTCAAATGCAATATCAAGAAGCGCTTCGGAATATCTTCTGACCGCAAGGCTCATAAGCTTACACCTCCTTGATCATGGAGATGGATTCGCTGATAAGCTGGGCGTGGTCCTCTTTGGTAAAGGATTTTCCCGAAATTTTTTCTGCGGCGTCGATTGTCATATCGACGATGGAATCACGCAGTTCTTTTTCAGCCTGCGTGCGCTCTCTGTCAATCTCTTTTCTGGCGTTGGTTATGATTGTTTCGGCCTGTTCCCTTGCTTCCGCAACGATTTTTTCTTTCATCTGTTCACCGTCTTCGGTTGCTGCGTGAAGAATTGCCGCTTTTTCATCGCGGGCGCCTTTCATAAGTTCTGCATATTCGTTTTCAAGTTTTTCTGCGTTTTCCTTTGCTTCGGTTGCGGCGGAAAGGTCTTTTTCAATAACTTCCTGCCGTTTTTCAAGCATAGCTTTTATTTTATCCGCAAAGAAAACCTTTACTACAACGAAAAACGCAAGAAATGTTGCGCCCTGGATGATAACCTGCCTTATAAGACTGGCATCGATTTTTATAAGCCAGCTTTCCATATTGTTACCAATCTTTCCGTAGTATTTTTGATTCTAAAATCAGAAGGGTTTTACGAAGATGAGAAGAAGCGCTACAACAAGTCCGTAAAGACCGGTGGTTTCGGAAACTGCCTGGCCCATGAGCATGGTGGTGGTGATTTTGCTCTGTGCTTCGGGCTGGCGGCCAACTGCTTCGGTACCTTTACCTGCTGCAAAACCTTCGCCGATGCCGGGGCCGATTGCTGCAAGGCCAACTGCAAGGCCTGCGCCGATTGCGCTTGCTGCGTAAATAAGATCCTGTCCAGTGATGTTAAGTCCTTCCATGTGTTTTCTCCTTTTTTTATAGAATTTTAATTTAACACAAGTTTTAAGTCTGAGGAATTCACAAATCCCTCTGCCGCAGTTTTACGGCGAAATGAAAATCATAGAGAGCAAACAGAAAATGTAAGTCTGAAGGCATCCGCTGAAGATATCGAAATATCCATGGACGAATATCATTGCGAAAAGCGGAAGGCAACAGAGAATTCCGAGCCCCATAACGAGTTTTTTCTTTGTCTTATCAAGTTCCTTGATTTTCTTATACTGCTTGGTAAGAAGCACCGCGCAGAGAACAACCGAACCGATAGCTATCCAAATCGGCATTACGTTTGAACCGATGAGCATTGAATAGATAAGGGTGCCGATTATAAGACCGCCCAAAAGGTTACCGAACATACGAAGGGTAAGAGAAATGGGGTTTGCAATCTCGCTTATAATGTTCATCGGAAGCATGATCGGAGTCATAAATTTTACCGGCCCGAGGAAGCCTTTGAAATATTCTTTTACTCCGTTCATCTTGATGTGATAATACTGCGAGATAACGCAGGTCATCAGAGCAAGAGCAAAAGGAGTTGCAATGTCTGCCGTAGGCGGACGGATCACGCCGAGTCCCCAGACACCGCTCAGGTTCGAAGTTAAAATAAAAGCGAAAAGCGCGGTGAAATAAGGGATAAAAGCCTTTGTGTTCGGTCCGATGTTCGATTCAACAAGATTTCCCACAAGCCCGTAAATCGTTTCCGCAACAATTTGCTTTTTGCTTTCCGGCTTAACTTTAAGTCCGCTTCCAAGCCAGATAAACAAAACGGAAAGAGCTCCGAGAATTATCCATGTCCAGACCATTGTGTTCGTTATTTCGAACCCAAAAATCGAAAAACCGCTCGTTACTTCCGGGATTGATACACTCATCCTATACCTCCTTTCCGGTTTTTCTGTGGATTATCCAATCGGCAAAAGCAAGGGTATAAATTCCATAAGGAATGCTCAGCAAGCCGAGAATACATCCTATTATGCCAACATCCGGGTTTCTTATGGCCACAAAAACCGTAAGCCCCTTGATGATAAGGCGCACCATATAATTTGAAACAGTCATGCTTTGAGGGTTTGCGCTTTTAAAGCTTTTTCCGATAGTCAGCTCGTGCTGGCGGAAAAGAAGCTGGGCAACCGCTCCGCCAAGAAAAACGCCTTTTGCGGTTTTTGCAATATCGCCGAAAGCAAGACCGACAAGAACGAAGAAAACACAGAGCAAAACCGCCGCAATCCTTGCGTTTCTCGGTGTTATAATGCTTTCTTCACCGTTCTCATATTCATTCATCATTTGATTTAGGAATTTTGCCATTTTGTTTTTCTTCCTTCATCCAAACGTCTTTGATAAGCTGATAGCTTCCTTTATATCCGGAATAGATTCCGCATATAATTCCGATTGCGGTGAACCAATATCCCCCGTTTCCAAATCTTCCGTCAAGCCAGATTCCGACGGACATAAGAAGAAGAATCGGGCAGATTGCGGAAAGAGAAACTTGGAGCACCATTGAAGATGCTTTTACAATATCGCGCTGTTCCTTCGGTTTCATCAGAAATCACCTTCCTTTTCTGAAAGCCCGGATTTTTCAAGAACTTCGCAAATTTCTTCTTCGGAAAGATTTTTTAATTCATCTTCAAAACTTTCGCAAAATTCGGTTTTTTCATTTTCAAAAAAATCATCTTCCGGAAGATCAAATTCCGCCTGCTGCGGTTCTCTTCGAAAACCTTCCTCCGCCCAAAAAACTTTCGGGTCATCTTTTTCTGCGGCGATTACCGAAACGGCGCTTTTGTTTTCAGCAGAATTCAGAAATCTTATTGCAAAACGTTTTACAAGATTGCTTAATAATAAAAATACGCCAAGAAAAAGAAGAACTATCCAAAGTTTGTCCATAGCAAAAAAATTCTCCTTCTCCTTTGCGTTTATATTACAAAAAACCATTATAAATATAATAGCATATTTCATCTGTAATGTAAATAAAAATTTGTTATAAAATTAACGAATTTTTAAACCCGCAAATTATTGATATATTCCATATTATATCAAACTGCGTTTTCTGTAAACTCAAGTTTTATTAATATTCTTGATTCGTTTTTTTCGCTGTGGTATAGTTTATCATAGAGTTTTAAACGAAAGGCGGCGAAAAAATTGGAACTTTCCGAAAAATGTGAACTTTGTCCAAGAAAATGCGGGGCAAACCGCCTTTCAGGCAAAAAAGGCTTTTGCGGCGGCGAAAAAGATATAAAAATTGCAAGGGCAGCTCTTCATTTTTGGGAAGAACCCTGCATTTCCGGTGAAGAAGGTTCCGGAACGGTGTTTTTTTCCGGCTGCACAATGCGATGCATCTTTTGTCAGAATAAAGAAATAAGTCGCGGCGAAGCCGGAAAGCTTGTTTCCATCGAACGCCTTTCGGAAATTTTTCTTGAACTTCAGGCAAAAGGCGCAAACAATATAAACCTTGTAACCCCAATGCACTATGCTCCGCAGATTACCGCCGCCCTTGATATTGCGCGCAAAAACGGCCTTTCTCTTCCTATAGTTTGGAACACCGGCGGCTGGGAACTTCCGGAAAGTGTTGCATCTGTAAAAGATTATTCCGATATCTGGCTTTCGGATTTCAAATATTTTGATAATTCTTTGGCAGAAAAATTTTCGGACGCAAAAAATTATTTTGAAAATGCTTTTGCTTCCCTTAAAAAAATGGTCGAACAGACCGGCGAAGCAGTTTTTGGTGATAACGGAATGATGAAAAAAGGCGTTATTGTCCGCCACCTTGTCCTTCCCGGACACACAGACGACAGCAAAAAAATTCTCCGTCTTCTTTGGGAAAATTTCGGCGATAAGATATGGATAAGCATTATGAACCAATACACCCCCCTTTGCAAAGACGAGCGATATCCCGAACTTTTCCGCAGCGTTACCGATGAAGAATATGACGACGTTATAGACTATGCCCTTTCGCTCGGAATTGAAAACGCTTTTGTTCAGGAAGGCGGCGCCGTTGGAGAAAGTTTTATTCCGCCTTTCGACCTTGAGGGAGTTTAAATACTGTTTTTTTTCACCCCAAACACAAAAAGGACTTGCTTTTTTGTGCTTGGGGTGTTATATTTGTACTCGTATGAAAAACAATCGTTTTTAAGGAGCGGACTTTTATGAACGAAAACCCTGTAAAAATTATCGTTGATGCAGATCTTCTTCCTGAAGTTCTTCTTAAAGTAATCGAAGCAAAAAAAATGCTTTCCCAGGGAAAGGCAAGAAATTCTTCCGAAGCAGCAAGATTGGCCGGAATCAGCCGAAGCGCTTTTTACAAATATAAGGACGGCGTTGCGGTTTACAACGACGAAAGCCGCGACAAAATCGTAAACTATTATATGACGCTTATGGACAAACCCGGCGTTCTTTCAAACGTTCTTGCAATCCTTTCAAAATACGGTGCAAACGTTCTCACTCTTAACCAGAATATTCCGATAGATGGGGCTTCACCCTGCACAATTTCTTTCACCACCGGAAACCTTAAATGCGACGGCCATACTTTAAGAGAAGCCATCCGCGCTATCGACGGCGTAATAACCTGCCGCAATCTCAAGGAGAGAAAATAAAATGAAAATTGCTGTTCTCGGCCATGGAACGGTCGGTTCCGGCGTTTGCAAAATTCTTTCGGAAGAAAACAACAAAATCTCTTCCGCCGCCGGAAAAACGGTTGAACTCGGCTATATTCTTGACATAAAAGAACCGGAAAACAAATACGGTTCCGAAATATTTACAAAAGATTTTTCCGATATTCTTTCCGATGATGAAGTTGGGGTTGTGGCGGAATGCATAGGCGGGATCGAACCCGCCTATTCCTATATAAAATCCGCTTTGGAAAAAGGAAAAAGCGCCGTTACTTCCAACAAGGAACTCGTTGCCGAAAAAGGCGCGGAACTTTTGAGCATTGCCCGTGCTCATAATGCAAACTTTCTTTTCGAAGCTTCCGTCGGCGGCGGAATTCCCCTTATACGCCCCCTATATTCTTCAATGAACGCCGCCGGAATCACCGGAATTTCCGGTATCCTTAACGGAACGACGAACTATATCCTTACAAAAATGTTCCGTTTCGGCGCAGATTATTCCGAAGCGCTTTCCGATGCTCAAAAACTCGGATATGCCGAAAGAGATCCTTCCGCAGACGTGCTCGGCTGGGATGCCTGCCGCAAAATCGCGATTCTTTCTTCCCTTGTTTGGGGCAAAACGCTAAAGCCTTCCGAAATTCCCACAGAAGGCATTGAAAACATCTCCGCCGATGACGTAAAAACCGCTGAACAATGCGGTTTTTCAATAAAGCTTCTTGCAAGGGCAAAACAGCTTGAAAACGGAAAAATCTTTGCAAAGGTATCTCCCGCTTTAATAAAAAACAATTCTCCCCTTGCGGCGGTAAACGACGTTTTCAACGCCGTGCTCATAAACGCAAAAACCACCGGCGAAGTTCTGTTTTACGGAAAAGGCGCCGGAAAAATGCCAACCGCTTCTTCGGTCATTGCCGATATAATCGAATGTGCAAAAACCGAAAACAATATCGGAAATATTTATTGGGAAGATCCCGAAGAAAGCGTTTTTGCCGGCAGTGATTCCTTTGCGGAAAGATATTTTATCCGCGCAGATTATGATTTTTCCAAAATCATTCCCGAAGCGGAAAGAATCTCCGCAAACGCATTTCTTACACCCGCCCTTACAGAAACCGAAGTTTCTGTGCTCACGGATAAAATAAGCGAGCACGGAAAACTTTTGTCAAAGATTCCACTTTTCGAATAATATATCATAAGGAATTTTAAAGCTATGATTAAAATAAGAATTCCCGCTTCGACCGCAAACCTTGGAAGCGGGTTCGATTCCCTTGGAATCGCTCTTGATTTATACAATTATGTGGAAATAGATTTTTCCGACCGCTGCGAAATTTCTTCCAAAGACGGAAGCGAAATTCCAACCGGCGAAAATAATCTTATCTACGTTTCTGCAAAAAAAGTTTTTGAAAAAGCCAGCAAGAATTTTACCGGCCTTAAAATAATCGAAGAAAACAACGTTCCTTTTGCAAGAGGCCTCGGTTCAAGTTCCGCCTGCATAATCGGCGGCGTTTTCGGTGCAAACGAACTTATCGGAAAACCTTTTTCAAAAGACCGCCTTCTCGATATTGCCGCTGAAATCGAAGGTCATCCGGACAACGTTTCCCCCGCTTTGCTCGGCGGTTTAACAGTAAACGTAATGGAAGGAAACAGAGTTCACTATGTAAAATCCGAAATTCCGGAAGAACTTGTTTTTGCCGCATTCGTTCCGCCTTTCGAACTTAAAACCGAAGACGCCCGGAAGGTTATGCCAAAAGAGGTTTCAATGAAAGACGCGGTCTATAATCTTTCAAGAAGTTCCCTTGCGGCCGCATCTTTTCTTTCCGGAAAATACGAAAATCTTAAAATCGCTTTTGAAGATAAGCTTCATCAGCCTTACCGCCTTCCGCTTATTCCCGGAGGTTTTGAAATTATTGAAAAATCTTACGAAAAAGGCGCCCTTGCGGCTTATATAAGCGGCGCGGGTTCCACCATGATGGGGATTTTCGATTGCGGAAAACAAAAAGCAAACGAAATTGCAAAAGAAATTCTTTCTTCCGGCAATTTTGAAGGCTGGAAATATTATATCCTTAATGCAGACAATTCCGGCGCAGCCGCGCTGTGAAATATTGAGGTAGAAAGATGAGTATTATAGTACAGAAATTCGGCGGAAGTTCCGTTGCGGATGCAGAAAAACTTTTCCGCGTTGCAAAGATAATTACGGATGCTTATTCCGCCGGCAACAGCGTTGTTGCGGTGGTTTCTGCCCAGGGCGACACCACCGACGACCTTATTGCAAAAGCTGCGGAAATCAGCAAAAACCCTTCAAAGCGTGAGCTCGATGTTCTTCTTTCGACCGGCGAACAGATTTCCATGTCGCTTTTGGCGATGGCTATTGAAAAACTCGGTTTTCCGGTAATTTCACTTACCGGATGGCAGGTCGGGCTCCAGACCGACGCAACCCATTGTTTTTCAAAGATCCGCCGCATTGATAAAGAGCGCCTTGAAAGCGAACTCGGCAAAAAGAATATCGTTATCGTTGCGGGTTTCCAGGGAATCAACCGTTATGACGACATAACTACCCTTGGCCGGGGCGGTTCCGACACTTCCGCTGTGGCAATTGCGGCGGCTCTGCACGCCGACCTTTGCCAGATTTATACCGACGTTGACGGAATTTACACCGCCGACCCAAGAATAGTCAAGGACGCAAAAAAACTTGATGAAATAACCTATGACGAAATGCTGGAACTTGCAAACCTCGGCGCAAACGTGCTCCACAGCCGCTCCGTCGAAATGGCAAAGAAATACAGCGTAAAGCTGGAAGTTCGGTCCAGTTTTGAAAACAAACCCGGAACTACATTGAAAGAGGTCGTTAAAGTGGAAAGAATGCTTATCCGCGGAGTTACCCGCGACAACAATACCGCAAGAATCTCCCTTGTCGAGGTGCCGGACGTTCCCGGAATCGCCTTCAAGATTTTCAGCATCCTTGCAAAGAAAAACATAAACGTCGATATCATCCTTCAATCCATCGGACGCAACAACACGAAGGATATCAGCTTCACCGTTGCCCATGACCAGAAGGACGAAGCTGTTGAAGCTCTGCACGAAGTTGCGGAACTTTTCAAGGCAAAGGAAATTACCTGCGACGATTCCGTTGCAAAAGTTTCCATAGTCGGCGCAGGAATTGAAACCCACCCGGGCATTGCCGCAAAGATGTTCGAAGCTCTTGCGGACGCAGACATCAACATCAAGATGATCGCCACTTCTGAAATCAAAATTTCCGTTCTCATCGACCGCGACAAAGCCGAAAGGGCCGTTCAGGTAATCCACGACGCATTTGATTTTTAAAATTGCCTCCCTTGCCTAAAGGGAGGGGAACCGTTGCCGTAGGCACGGTGGAGGGATTCCTTTACAGTAAAAAATACCCCGTGCTCAAATGAACACGGGGTTTGTTTTTTTGAACTATTGCAAGGGCGGATATTATCCGCCCGTTTTATCAGCCTTCGTAGTGTTTCAATGTGGTAACTTCGTAAGTATCGGTATTTACATCAACATCAACTTCTGCGCCGGAAACTGTTTGTATCGTTCCTGTTGCAATAACCACATCACCGACTTCAAATTTGCTTAAATCGTGAGTCTGATTGAGAGTCTTTATTGCCCATCTATTGCCATATTCACCTATTCTGACACTCGAAGTTCCGATTTCGGTAATTTCACCTATTACAGTAACTTTTCTTTCATCATAATAATCCACATATTTTGTTAAATTGGAATCATATATTTCATAAAGTTCATCTGCGGTTAAAACTTCTTCACTTCCGTCTTTCATGGATATCGTTCCGTACGCTATATATGTAGGAAAAACAAGATTTTCTCTTACTCCGTCATAAAGGCTTTCCGGAATATAATATGTTTTTGTTTCCGAATCATAAAGTGCATTGACGCCTTCATATTCAACAAGTCTGTAACTAAGAGTGGAATCTCCTGCGAACAATGAACTTACCATGGTTTTTACAGAACTGTTATCAACAACTTCCCATTTGTAACCATTTTCATTTTTGCCTATGTCCATACTATCAAATTCAAGAAAATCATATCTGTTATAGACATTAATCCACTTTTCTGCAACAAGAAGTTCTTCAAGGTTAACTTTTCCCGTTGCTTCTCCGCCGCAGGCCGCAAAGCTTAAAAGCATAACTGCCGCAAGAATAACTGCCAAAATTTTTTTCATTTTTTCTTCCTCCTGAAATTAAAAAAGTGCGCAGCCGAAGCCGCGCACCAAAAAACGCAAGCTCCGATTGCTGCGACACAATTTCTTCAACACAACCGAAAACAGTATGCGAAAATAGAGCATGCATTTTTATCATGGGATAAAAATACATACTGTAATCGATTGTTAATATGAAATTGCGTCGCAAGTTTATTCTACCACTTACAAACGGAAATATCAATATAAAAACATCCCATCCGCTCGTCATTTCTTCAACGGAAAGGCAAAATAAAAGCCCCGTGCTCATTTGAGCACGGGGCTTTTTGTTATTCGATCAAAATTTATATTCTCCGTCACTTTCCATAAGAAGAGTTTTTCCGTAGAAGCATCTGAGCGCTTTTACAAAATATTCGGTGTCCTTTGCGCCTGCGGTTTCGTAAGAAGAATGCATTGCAAGCTGGGGAAGACCGATATCAACGGTGTTGAGAGAAACCTGGGTGTTAGCAATGTTTCCAAGGGTGCTGCCGCCGGGCATATCGGCGCGGTTTGCGTAACGCTGGAAAGGAACCCCGGCTTCTTCGCAGACAAGGGCAAAAATCGCGGCGGAAACCGCATCGGAAGTATAGCGCTGGTTCGCGTTATATTTGATAACAATGCCTTTGTTCATATAGGTCGCGTGATTTTTGTCCTGAAATTCCGGGTGGTTCGGATGTACCGCATGGGCGTTATCGCAGGAAAGCATAAAACTGTTCGCGATTTTTCCGTAATGTTCCGAAGCGGAAAGTCCAAGATTTTCGCTTATGCGTTCAAGAACAGCAGCGATAAAGGTTGAAGCGGCGCCCTGTTTTGTCTGGCTGCCAACTTCCTCATTATCAAAAACGCAGTAAACGGGAAGATTTTCTGCTTTTTCTGCGGAAACGAAGGCTTCAAGCGCTCCGAAAGCGCATTGGAGGTCATCAAGGCGCGGCGCAGAGATAAATCCGTTCCATTCGGTGCCCTTCTGGGGGTTATAAACGATAAGGTCGGTGGTGATTATATCCTGTTCGGAAACTCCCGCGGTTTTTGCGATAAGCGCGCGGAAAGAACCTGCCGCTTCTCCTTCAGCAAAAAGCGGAATCATATCAACCGCGGCGTTATAGTTCATTCCTTTGTTTGCTTCGCGGTTCATGTGGATCGCAACGTTGGGGATTATTGCGCAAGGTTCCTTTGTGTCAACAATGCGGACGGAAATTCCCTTTTCGGTGCGGACAGTGATTCTTCCCGCAACGGCAAGAGGTCTGTCCATCCAGGTTGCGCAAAGCATTCCGCCGTAACCTTCGGTGGAAAGGCGGACGTAATATTTATCCGGAAGCTCTGCGTTTTCCTTGATTTTGAAGCAAGGGCTGTCGCAATGGGAAGCGGTTATCATAAATCCGGAAAAATCCTTTTCCGGAACGCGGAAAGCGATTACGGAAGAACCGTTTCTGGTAACATAATAACCTTTTCCGGCTTCAAGTTCCCATTTTCCGCTTTCGCAAAGTTCGGAATATCCTTTTTCTTTAAGGGTTTCGCAAACGTTTTTAACAGCATGGAAGGGAGTGGGGCTTTTGGAAATAAAATCAAAAAGTTTTTTATTCATAGGAAAAAACATCTCCTCTTAATAATTCGGGTTTACTTTTATATTATATATGTTTTATGTAAATTAGGCAAGGGCGGTTTTAAGAATCCCTCCACCGTGCGTACCGCAACGATTCCCCTTCCTTTAACAAGGGAGGCAACTAAAAAAAAGGCACCGCAGAGCGGTGCCTTTAAATATCTTTAGTTTATCAGAGTTTTTTAACAAGGATATGGTTCATCCAGCCGCCGATGATCTGGTCTTCATAGCTTCTGCGAAGTTTGAAACCAAGGGAATCATAAAGTTTTCTTGCTCTGGGGTTCCAATCGTTAACTACAAGAGCACATTCCTTGAAACCAAGCTGGCTCATAACGCCGATATAGAACGCAAGGAGCATCTGGCCGATGCCTCTTCCGCGTTTGGTATCTTTAACGCCGAGAAGAGTAAGGCAGGGAAGTCCGTCAACCATGGAATCGGAAGGGCTCATGCTCATATATCCGACAGCTTCGCCGTTGCGGTCAACCGCAACATAGGCTCTTCCGGCTTTAAGAGCATCGGTAAGAACTTTGTCAAGAAGATCGGTCTTTTTGAAATAATGGTTATAAAGAGGGCTGTTGTCGAAAATGCGTTTATAATCCTCTTTTTTTGCGGGATCTGCTTTAACGATTTCGATCATGTTTGCCATATACTGTGCTTCGCGATGATAGCTCATTTAATTTCCTCCGTTCCTGTATTAAAAAACTCTTGGTTAAACGTTGCTGTTGTGTTTGCGGGATTTTCTCATAAGAAGATAGAGATTGTGGCTGGGGTCAAGGCTTTCGGGCATCTGCATAAATTTGTGGAAGCCCATATCCTCATAAAGTCTTCTTGCAAGGGGGTTAAAATCGTTGACTGCGATAAATCCGCGGTCGTAACCTTTTGATTCATAGCTTTCAATGAAATATTTAAGAAGCATCTGTCCTACGCCGTGAGAACGATAATCTCTGCGGACTCCGAGCAGGGCAAGATAGGGCATATTTGCATAAACGCTTTCGATCTGCATCCACATAAAACCGACAGCTTCGCCGTTGCGGTCTTCAGCGATCCAAACTTCGTCGTTCGCAAGAGCAGAACCCATCCAGTCATAGACGTTTTCGCCATAATGTTTATAAAGCTTGGAATCGTCAAAAATACGTTTGTATTCTTCAATTTTTGATTTTTCCGCTTTAACGATATGCACTTCGTGTACTGCCAAAGCAAGCACCCCCAAAAAGACACATTTATACATTTATAAAATACCACTTTTTCGGGCTGAAGTCAATAAAAAAAGCCGCGTTTACACCAAAAGACATAGTCAATAATATTTTAAGATAAAATTGCTTGAACTTTTTTCTAAATATAGTAAAATATATAACATATTATAGTTTATGAGGTGACCAATGGTTTTACTTTTTCCCGCCGCGGGAATCATTCTTTCCGCAATAACCGTTATTCTGCGAGGCATTACCGGAACAGATATTCTTTTGGAAGGGCTGTTCTATGCTTTTGATTACACCCTTCTTCTTGCAATTTGCTTTGTTTCTTTTCTTGTTGCCGTCGCTTTAAGCGTTGATATGAACAAAAAATCCGAAAATTTCGGAAAATTTTATAATAAGGTTATTTCATTCACCCTTCGAATCGCTCTTTCTGCCTGCAACGTAAAAGTTACCGTTGAAGGGGCCGAAAAAATTCCGGAAGGCCGTTTTCTTTTGGTGCAAAACCACAAGGCTATGTTCGACCCGATAACAACCCTTGCCTTCCTCGGCAAATACGAAATAGGTTTTATCACAAAACCGGAAAACTTTAATCTTCCAGTAATAAACCGGTTTATGCATAAAATCTGCTGCATCCCAATAGACCGCGAAAACCCCAGAAACGCGGTGAAATCTATAAACGCCGCCGCCGAAAACATAAAAAACAATATCTGTTCCATGGCAATATATCCGGAAGGCACCCGCGCAAGAGATTGCGAAATGCTTCCATTCCATGCGGGTTCTTTCAAAATTGCCACCAAAGCCGGCGCGCCGATTGTTGTTACAACCGTTGACAATACGAATCTTGTACACAAAAATTCGCCTTTCAAACGCACCCACGTCACCCTTCGTATTTGTGAAGTGATTTCTTCGGAAGAAGTTTCCGCCTGCTCAACCGCAGAACTTTCTGAAAAAACAAGAAAAATTATGCTTTCTTCCCTTGGAAAAGATGAAAAATAACCGTGCTCATATTAAAAAAGCCGTGCTCAAAGCTGAGCACGGCTTTTTTTGTTGTTTTATCAGCTGTAAAATCCGCTGCCTTCGGGTTCTCTTTCTTCCTCATCTTCCCCGAAATAACCTCCGCTGCTTTCAAGCGCACCGTAATAGATATATACTTTTCCAATACGGTCGCCTTTTGTAACTTCGGTATCCGCATCAACGGACTGATCATATACGATATTGAACTCATATTCAGCGCTGTAGTTCGGAACAAGCTGGAAGCTGATTCCAAGTTCGGTAAGTTCCCGGGTAACATCCTCAACTTCTCTTCCTATGCACTGGGGCATCGGGATTTTTTCCGGTCCCTTGCTGACTTTTATAACAATTTCTGTTCCTTTTTCAACTTCAGCACGATATTTTACCGACTGGTCAAAAATCATCCCCTGAACGTACTGGTTGTTGGTTTCTTCCTCAAAAACAAGCACAAAGTCTTCATACTGGGGGTTGTTTTCAACGTCGGCTCTCATTCTTCCGATAAAATTCGGAACGGAAATATGGTAACCCTGTTCTTCCGGAACCTCATATTCGCTGTTGACCGAAGGATTTTCCTCCTCGTTAGGTCGGTTTCCGAAACCGAGAATTTCAGTAAACCTGAAAAGGAAAGCCACCAGGCCCAAAAGTATCGCCATTGCTATTAAAGTTGCAATAAGCCCCCAGGGAAGGCGTACTTTTCTTTTTTCGGCAACAGGTTTTTCTTCCGGGAAATAATCTTCCGCCTCTTTAAGCTTTGTTTTATCCGCTTCACCGAAAAGTTTTGTGTTGGAACTTGCGGATTCAAGCAGTTCGGCGGTAAAATCATCGATCGATCTTGTTCGATATTCCGCGTTAAGAGTCATTGCGTTCATAATGGCATCCGAAACTTCGGAAGAAATGTTGAAATTGAGTTCTTCCGGAGCGCAAAGGCTGTCTTTTTCTTTTCTCGATTCCGCATTTACCGGAAGAGTTCCGGTAAGGGATTTATAGAGAACCGCCGCAACGGAATAAACATCCGTCCATTCCCCGGACCAGCTTCCCGGAACATACTGTTCCGGCGCGGAATATCCGGAAGCAAGTTCCGGTTCCACAAAAGATCCTTTTGAAAAAAGCGCCGCTGTTCCAAAGCCGCAAAGCAAAAGCTGACCTTTTGCGTTAACGCGGATGCTGTCCGGCGAAATTCCTCTGTGGACAAAACCGTTTCCATGAAGGTATGTAAGAGTTGTAAAAAGCGGCATAAAAAGTTTTTTAACCTGGGGCCAGGTAAATTCGCCGCCGTTATGGCTAAGATAATCGCCATAAGAAATGGTTTTTATATATTTATAAACAGCATATACGGTGTTGTTTGCGTGGAAAACATTCGTTACCGGCATAAGATATTCGTTATGACGGAATTCACGAAGGGAATCGAAAAGATCGTAAAAATCCGCCATATGGGTCTTATATTGAGCTTCAAATCCCTGGAACGGAACAATTTCACCGGTAAGGTCGCTTCTTTTTGCAATTTTTCCGGGAAGGTATTCCTGGATATAAATTTTTTCCTCATTTTCGTTATCAAAACCGATATAAATAATGCTTTCGCCGTTTCTTTTTATCATACGGCCGATAATATATCTTCCGCCCACAACGGTTCTTACCGGCATGCAGGCTTCTTCAGTAGGTGCATCTTCATCATATCCGCAGCGGCATTTTCCGTTTTCATCAAGCACGGACATACATCCCATGCAAAGATTGCGTTCTTCTGTAAGCATAGCAGCTGCCTCCTTTTCTAAAAAACTTAATATATGTTCAAGCAGAATGCGTTTTTATTTATGTGCATATCTATTCATAATATATAATATACCATTTTACGCTTCTATGCAAGATTTTCATAAAACTAATTTTATGACCTTTGGGAATATTTTATTCAGAACATTCCGATAAAAACGATAAAGCTCCGCAGCCTGCGGTTGCTGCGGAGCTTTATCGTTTTTTGGAAAGGAAAAAGATATGAATAGTAGAAGATAATATCAGATTCGTTTGCGCAGCATTATAACAAGAGTTATTGCCGCAAGCCAGAACATCTGGAACGCCATGAGGATATACATTTCAAGGCTTCTGATGTTTCCGGTAAAGAGGAAAAGCGTTACAAGAACAAAACCAAGAATTATTCCGATCATTTCGAGCAGCGCAGCCGCGAAAGAAGATTGTCTTATAATTCCGCAGCAGTTGAGAAGATCCGAAAGCGCAAACAGGCTTCCATCATAAACTGCCGCCGCCGGGGCGTTTTCGCGTTCCTCGGTAAGTTCAGCGCATTTCTGCTGGTATTTGGAAGAAAGAAGATTCATCTGGCTTTCCGGATATCCGAAAAGATCGCTGAGCTTCTTTGTGGTAATGTTGGGGTCGCTGCAGTTGATAACAAGCCTTATTCCCCTCTCTGCCATGATTCCAAGGGAATGATAAACTTCTTTGTCCGCATGATAGCTTAGCACAAACATCGCGGTAAGTTCGCCGCTGTTTGCAAGATAAAGAATGTTTTTTCCGCTTCCCACATATTTGTTTTCATAGTCATGGGAAGGAATATCTATTCCGTGGTTTATCATAAGTTCGCGGTTTCCGATAAGAACTCTTTTTCCGCCAACCCAGGCAGAAAGACCCATTCCGTCTTCATAAATAATGGAATCAACGGGTTTAAGAAGCTTTTTGTCGCCCTGAACTACGTTTATAAAGATGCTGCCAAGGGTGCTTCTGGTGCTGCAGATTACGGAAGCCGCATCGAGAATCGCTTCATCGATTCTTCCCCGGGCAAAGGTTTTTATACCGTGAAGAACTATGCTTCCCTCCGGGAAAAGCTGTTCGATATCAAGAAGAATCGAATCGGTTTCCGCAAAGGTTTCTGCGGTATAGCCGCCGGCCATTACGCTTCCGTTTTCATTGAGCGCGCTGCAGGAACGATATACCGGAAGAGCGCCGGCAATTGTTGCGGAAAAAGGAGAAGCAACGCAGAGAACAGCCGCAAAACCGGTTATTGCATCAGAAACCCTTCCTGTAAGAAGGAATGCAATAACTCCGACAAGAATGGAACAAAGGAAGACGATTGGGGCAACGATTCTTGCAATGCTTTCCGTTGCGTCGTCCCTGTACGAAAGTTCAAGGAATCTTGTAAAGAATTTTGCTTTTGCGCTGGTGCAAAATCTCGGGGTTTCGTCCCTTTGGCCTGTAAGTTCTCTTGCAAGTTCTTTGTTTCTTACCGGAAGAAGGGCGGATTTGCCTTTTCCGACGGTAAGAATTTCAAAGTTGTTTTTTATTCTTGCGGAAGAAAGAAGTTTTCCAACGGTGTTGAAGAAAAGCCCAAGAACGGTTATCGGGAAGAAAAGGTTTTCGCCGCCGGGGCTAATTGCGGAAGGATCTGCAATGAACGCAACACCAAGCGCCGCCGCCCCGATTACCGAACAGGTTGCAAAGGTGTCGTTACCTGCGCGGAATCTTACAAGGGAGATAAGTCCGCCGCCAACCGCAACATGGCATGTAAGCGCAGCAACGCAAACAATTGCAAGGTTGATTATCGGGAATACGATTCCGGAGCTTTCAAGAGAAACCGCTTCCGGAAGAGAATATCCAAGCATCGGGGAAAGGCAGAACACAAGGCTTGCAACGAAAAGAACAAAAATTATAACGCTTCGGATAATAAGACCCACAAACTGGGCGGAAAGGTTTTTTTCAACCGCTTCCTTCTGGGATTCGTTTTCATAATCGTCCGGATCGTCGTCCTCCGGCTCGTGCATATCCTGCATAAGCTTTCTGGCAATATCCTCGTTGCTCTGTTCGGAAAATTTATTTTTAACCGGTTCCGGAGCGGGGATCTCGGGGATATGTATCTCCTGATCGGTATGCTCCACAACGTTTTTCATAAATTCGTTGACCTTGTCATGTCTTTTGTCAATGAATTCTTTGTAAAGATCATGGTTGTCGGAACTTGTAAGGTCGGTTTTTTCCTTGTTGGTTTTTGCCGCACCAAAACCGACAACACCCTGTTCCTCCGTTTGTTTTTCCGCTTTTGCGGGTTCAAATTTTGTTTCCGCAACAGAAGAAACTTCTTTTTCCGAAGAAGCTTTTTCAGCTTCAAGAAGCTGATTTTCGGAATGTATTGTAAAATCTTTCGGAACAAAGCCATCGATTTTTTCTTTCTTGCTTGTGTGCGCTGGAACAGTCGTTACTTTGGAAGAAATGCTTTCTTCCTTTTCCTTCTGTTTTTTGGATTTCTTTTCGTTTTTCCAGGTTGCCGCACCGAAATACTGCGAAAGAGTATCGTCCACCTGAATCGTTCTTGTGGTTATAGGTTCGTCCTTAAATTTTTTTGTATAAGTAGGAGCTTCCGGTTCTTTTGGTTCTTCGGGCTGTGTGTTTTTCTGACGCATTTCAAAAAAATCAACTTTCGGAACCGGAGAATCATTTTTTTCAGAAGTTTCGGCAAAACCGGCGCCGTTTTCTTTTTTTCGTCTGATTTCCTCAAGAATATCATCGACGGAATAATTGTTTCCTGCCATTTCGTTCCCCTTCCCCTTTAATATATTAAATGAAAGAAAATTATCTTGCTTTTATACCAAGACGCTGTCTTGCAACTTCGTACATCATTACGGAAGCCGCAACGGAAGCGTTGAGAGATTCTATCTTTCCGCGCATGGGAAGCGAAACGACAAAATCGCATTTTTCCTTAACAAGGCGGCTTACGCCTTCGCCTTCCGCACCGACAACAAGTCCGATCGCTCCGCTGAGGTCTGCGGACCAAAGGGCTCCGCCATCCATATCCGCGCCGAAGATCCATACTCCGCGCTCTTTAAGTTCATCAATGGTCCTTGCAATGTTTGTGACCCTTGCAACCGGAACATACTCAACCGCGCCTACCGAAGTTTTTGCAACAACGTAGTTGAGACCGACGCTTCTGCGTTTCGGAATAATAACTCCGTGGGCTCCGCAGCATTCCGCAGTACGGATCACTGCGCCGAGGTTGTGTCCGTCCTCAAGTCCGTCGGCAATTATGATAAAAGGCGGTTCGCCCCTTTCTTCCGCAAGGGCAAAAATTTCATCAACAGTCGCATATTTATGTGCGGCGGCCATTGCAAGAACGCCCTGGGCATTTGCGCCGGCGGCAAGTTCGTCAATTTTTACCGGAGCAACTTCCTTTACCGGAATCCCCGCATCCTTTGCCATTGCATAAAGTTTGCCCAGATTGGTGGCGCCTTTTGCAACCATAATTTTATCAATTTCGCGTCCGGATTTAATCGCTTCAATTACCGCATTTCTTCCGCAGATTTTATCTTTGTCCGCTTCGTTTTCGCGGAAATCTTCTTTTTCTCTGTATTTATCCATAATTTATTCTTCCTTCATAAGTGTGGAGATATTCACAACAGTTTCGATCCAATAATCTCGCAGCTGGGCGTTGATTTTTGTTCCTTTTGCAGTGCGGACATAGTATTTTCTGGGTTTTCCTTCGGACATATCCCATTCGCTTTTCAGCAAACCCTGGCTTTCAAGCCGTCGGAGAAGCGGATATAGGGTGTTTCCGTCAACAGGCACCCCTTTTTCGGTCAGTTCCTGACCGAGAGAATAGCCGTATTTCGGCGAGGAAAGCTGATTAAGTACGCCGAGAACGACAGTTCCGCGGCGAAGTTCCGACACAAAACCGGAAATGATTTCGTCGTCGCTCAATTTTCCCCACCTCCTTAAATACAAGCGTTTTTTGGCTTGTTTAAGCCGTTTTTTGATATTACAAATTGCGAAAAACAAACAGTTTTTCGCTTTTTTGTGTCGTTTTTCGGATAAATTTTCCCAATTTTTCAAAAAAATATTTATCCGTTTTTTAATTTTGTTATCCAGTTCAGATTATACTGTATAACTTACATTGTTGTCAATAGCAAATTAAAATATTTTAAAAAATAATTTTTTTCAATTTTATTTTACTTTAAAATTGTTTTTATTTTGCTTTAATTTTAATTCTTTTTATTTTAAAAATAAAATACTGTGTGCCGCACGAATATACGCAAAAACGGGCAGAATAGGGGTTTGCCCTACCCTGCCCGTTTTTTTACGGAAAATTATTGAATTTTAAAGGTTTTTCGCCGGATAAAAAGTCCGTTTTTTGGCTTATTTATGCGGTTTACCAAACTTTCAGAAGTCTTGGAAAACGCTTCATAACAATGCCGCACATCTCCCGGATTTCGTCCGGAATTGTACCCATCGGGCCGTTTATCGGGTCATATTTGAACATTTTTCCCTCGTATCTGAAGCGGCAGTTGTTTGCTTCGCCGGTCACATAGAATCCGTCATTTTCGCTCTTTTTAAAATCCTCCTCGTCAAGGAAAAGAGTGAATTTTTCTTTATGGGGTTTTCCGTCATAGGGACAGCTGTCGGAACAGATTCCGCATCCGTCGCAGAAATCGTTTACGTGGAGAATCTGGCGGCTGCCGTCGGAAAGTTTTATTACCCAGTTTGCTCTGTTCGGGCAAACTTCCGCGCAGAATTCGCAAACACTGTCACATTCAAGGCAACGCTCGCCCTCGGCGCATTTTTTGCAGTCCGCGCAGAGTTTCCCGCGTTTTTCAAGGAAAGAAAGATCTTCGTTTTCGTTGTCCGGAACATATTTATCAAAGTGGCTGTGGGCGATTTTTTTGCAAAGCCTTTGGGAATCCGCAATAACTTTTGCAATATCTTCGGTTTTTCCGAAGTTTGCGTTACCCACAAGATAAGTTGCGCTGTCGATCTCATCATATAGAGTGTCGTCAACTTCCTCGCCGGTGGCATTGATAGCAATATCCGCCGGAATTTTATCCTTTGCTCCGGTATCGATAACCGGGCGAATTCCGGTTTTTTCGTCCGGTTCGCCAAGTTTTGAAACGTGGCAGAGAAGCTGACCGCTTCTTACTCCGCTTGGAATAAGATTCGGCGCAACGAAGATTCCTTCCTTCTTCATGGCAAGAATTTCGTCCATGGAAGCTTCCATTTCACTTTCCGGTTTGTCGAAAACAAGGGTTACCCTGTCAACGGAAGGAAGTTTTTTCGCGCATCTTGCAGCTGCAACAGCAGAATGTCCTCCGCCAATTACAACAACGCTGCCCATGATCGTTTCCTCAAGTTCCTCGGGTTTTTGTTTGTAATCCGCAAGGAATTCAAGGGCGGAAATATTTTTTCCGAAAGCGAATTTAAGATGTTTCTGTTTTCCCGCTCCGATTGCAAGAACGATTTTTTCAAATCCCTGTTCGCGGAGTTCCCGGAGGGAAGTTACCTCAACTCCAAGTTCCATTTCAATTCCAAGAGCCTGGATAAGCGTTGCATCCCATTCGATATCCGCGTCATCAATGCGGAATTTCGGTATATATTTTGTTACGGAACCGCCGGGACGATATTCTTTATCAAAAATTGTAACCTTCGCTCCCTGTCTTGCAAGGAAACATGCGGCGGAAAGTCCCGCAGGTCCGCAGCCCACAACGGCAATTTTTGCGCCCGCTCCGGATTTAAGCTGGGTTTCGTCAAGAAGATCGAAGCATGCGTTTTTTGCTGCTTTGTAATATTCGCCTTTTATATCGATAGGTCCTTCATAAAATCTTCTTGCGCAGCCGTTCATACAGGGGTGGCTGCAAAGGGTTTCAACAGTAAAAGGCATCGGGTTGCGTTCAAATATAACGCGGAGAGCATCAAGGCTTCTTCCGTTTTTAATAAGGCGCATTACAAGAGGAATATCCGCACCGAGAGGGCAGACCGCGCGGCACTGGGCCTTTGTGCAGTTAATATGCGGAATAGGTCCTTCCGATTTTTTCGGCTTTGCGCCGGGGATGTTTTTATATCTTCCGCCGGAATAAACTTCCTTTTCAATGTCGGGAAGGTCAGAAGTGAGGATTCCGGAGAACTGGGCGTAATCGCATTTTGAAACGTCGTCCGCAAGCTGGCGGAATCTTCTTAAACCGCCGGGCCTTACTATATCGGAAACAACTGTAACGGGCCAGATTCCCGCATCAAAAAGTTTTGAAGCAGTAAAATAATCTGCGCCGCCGGCAAAGCAGATTCGAAGTCCGCCGCCGAAATCATTTGCGATTTTTTCAGCAAGTGAAAACGCAATGGGGAAAAGGGCTCTGCCTGTAAGGCGTCCTTCTTTTACCGGGGTTTCCTTCGCATTTTCAATGCGAAGTCCGTCGCACACTTTTACCCCGAACTCAAGGCGCTTCATATCCGCCTTGTTCTGAAGACGAAGGAACGCGGGTTTAAGCTCATCATAAAGAGCGCCGCTTTCCATTTTCTCCTTGCTGATTTCGATATCGTCATAACCGTTGATATCAAGAATTCCGCGTACGGTATAATATCCCAAAAGATCCGGGCTTATTCTTACAAAAGTGTGGAGCCTTTTTTCTTCAATAAGATATGCCGCCGCTTCCTCAATTTCGGAAGCAGAAAGTCCTTCCTTAGGAACAAAAAATGCGGAGTTACAGATTCTTGGGCTTATATCGGAAATATATGTGTTGTCAATTCCGTCCAGCTCGTCCATGTGGGCTCTTGCCCAGTTTTCACATTCGCGCCATACGGGAGTATATTCCGCGGATTTAAGTCCTTCGATAAAGCTGTTCATCTTATCGGATTTAAGATCCTCAAGAGTTCCGCCGACGGACATATTGAAAACAAATCCCTCCGGAACGCCGAGTTCAAAAGCTGTGCTTATAAGTTTTATTGCATACCAGGCTTTTACATATTCGCCGAAAGCTTCCGCAACAGAAAGTTCGGAAGGATGTTCGGAAGAAAAAGTTCTGTCGCCCACAGAAGCGCTTGGTTTTTCAGAAATTTCATTATCCGGAAAAACGGTTTTAAGTTCAAAAAACCTTGCACCGGAAAGATATGCGGCAATTATTCCCTGGGCGGTCTGGGTAACAGGGCCTGCGGCAGGTCCGACCGGGTTTTCGATCCTCATTCCGAAAATCGGAAGTCTTGCCCTTCCGGCTTTATAAAAATCCTTTACGCCGAAAATAGTGCCGGTGGCGTTGTACTCCTCGATAAGAAGTCCCATCAGCTTTTCAAACGAAAGCGGTCTTAATTTTTCGCTCATAGGGCAAAACCTCCTGTTTAAAGCGGTCAGAATTATACATATTAAGTTTAACATTTTTTCATTATAATTACAAGGTATAAATTATTTCATTATATACAGGTTTTCCAAAACCGATTTCTCTGCTATAATAAAATCAAATTATGGCAAAGGAGCGATTTTTTATGAAATGTCCTTTCTGCGGAGCAGAAATGCTTCATGGATACCTCAATTGCGGAAACACAATCTGGAGCGAAAGAAAACACAGAATAAGCACCCTTCCCGATGGTAAGGAAAAATTTGCTCTGCATCTTGAAGTGCCGGTACTTTCTCCAAACCATGTGGAAAGTTATTGCTGTCCAAAATGCAAAAAAATAATAATCGATTCATCGGATTATGAAAACAACCTTGATTGAATTTTTAGCTGGGGTGAAATCTGGTCTTTGGATGGAGGTAAGGATAATATAATCGTTATCTATTACGACGAAAACGGAACGGTCGAATATATTAATCAGCCTATCGAAAATAACCCTTGACTCTGACGTTCCGTCATAGGATATACTCTTTTTTGCGAGGTGATAAATTTGAAAATGCAGATCAAAGAATTCGCCGAATTTTCCGGAGTAAGCGTACGCACTCTTCATTATTACGACGAAATAGGCTTATTGAAACCGGCTTTTGTGGATAAAACAACCGGCTATCGTTTTTATGACGAAAGCTCCGTCCTTCGCATGCAGGAAATTCTTTTTTACCGCGAGCTGGATTTTTCTTTGAAAAGCATCGATGAAATTTTATCCTCGCCCAATTACGACGCAAAAAAATCTTTGGAAGAACAACGAAAGCTGCTTTTGCTCAAAAAGGAGCGTCTTGAACGAATAATCTCTTCCATTGACGAAGCTATGAAAGGAAAAAACATTATGAGCGTATTTGATAACAGCGAATTTGAAAAATGCAAAACCGAAGCCAAGGAAAAATGGGGCAAAACCAAAGCTTTTGAAGAATTTGAAAGCAAAAGCAAAAACCGCGGCAAAGCCGAAAACGATTTTCTCGGCGAAAAAATGATGGAAATTTTCAAAAAACTCGGCGAAATAAAAAATATTTCTCCGGGTTCCGGCGAAGCACAGAACCTTGTTGAAACCCTTAAAAATTTCATTACTGCAAACTATTACACCTGCACCGACGAAATTCTTTCCGGACTTGGAAAAATGTATGTCTGCGACGAGCGTTTTAAAGAAAACATCGACAAAGCCGGCGGAACCGGCACCGCGGAATTTGCCGCAAAAGCCATTGAAATTTACTGCAGCCTATAAAAAAATACCTGCCTTTTTGGGGTGCTTCGTAAAGAAGTGCTCCTTTTCTTTTTATATTTTTCAAAATTATAACCAATAATAACCGAGACGCCGATGTAAACAGAAAACCGTTGTCGCCTTCGAAGACGGCGACGGCGGTTTAAATTTGGAACCGCCAATTTCCGGTGGTGCTTTTTGTCCCCTAAAAAGGGGACAGCTGTCGCGGGAGCGACGGCAGGGGTGTGCAAACTTTTCTTTTCAGGCACAACCCGGTTTCTTTTG